>JACQGJ010000276.1 GCA_016199605.1 Armatimonadota bacterium
GAGGTTTCCTCCTGCCCGAGTTCTCGAAGATGACTTATCCCTACTGGGAGTTGCAGTATGCGTTGCTGTGCCGGTGTTGCGTATGGGCAGCGGGGAAAGAGATGGGCACGGCGATTTCAGCGGCCCCTCCTGTAAAATATGAGCTTACGCTGCCGCGGGGCGGAGTTGCTTCATCAGTGATCTTCCTCCCTTTCATCCTCACCACTACGCGGGAACGCGGACCTCTGCATCTTGGACTCAGAATGCTCGACCGCTTCGGGAAAAATGCCTTGCCCTGGGCCAACAAAGAGGTGGTGTCACCACCTCCGATCTTCCGGTTGAAGATGAACGGAAAGGACGAGATACCATTTCCTGAATGCCTCCCTGTGGGGAGGAATCTCTGCATCTTGCAGCTACTGAATGACAACGGCCAGATCGTTTCTTGGGCGGCCACCACCATCGACGTGGATTCTCCCCTTGCCCTCGAAGGCGTTGTGATCGAGCCGAGAGTTCTCCGACCGAAGGAGAACTCTCGGGACTCCCTCGCTCCGTGGGATCCCGAGTCGCCGTTGCGCGCGACAATCAAAGTCCGCGCCAATCCGAAGCCACAAGGGAAGACAACTCTAACTTGCGAACTCGTGGACACCCATGAACGGTTGCTCGGCAAACAGACTCTCGAGGTTGAGGCGGGAAAGACCGAGTATCCCGTGGAGTTTCCGTTGCGCGACCTCGTGAACTCCGGTCTGGAGCTTCGGTGCCAGTTGATGTACGAGGGCGCGCTGGTGGATTCCGCGTCGGCTCGCGCAATCGCCCCGCGGCCGCGTGTCTGGAAGCCGCTGCAGTTCACCTCCTGGGGCGGAGTCTTCTACTGGCGAAGTGAGTATCTCGAAAAGGAACTCGGCAAACTCGTGGACGACCTCGGTGTCGATGTGGCGTTCGAGGGCGGTACGGAGTTGCAGAACCGACGCGACATCTCGAACTACTGGAACAACATCGCGTTCTCCGAGCTGGACATTCTTCGCTACGGCTCGAAGGACGTTTTAGGTTTCCCCGATGAGAAGTTTGCCGAGAAGAGCACGGGGTATCAGAAAACCAAAGAAAAGAAGTTCCTCGCCCGCGAGCCATGCCTCAATGATCCCGTCTGGCGGGAGAAGATTCGCGCCCGCATCCAGGAGGACGTGAAGAAGGCGCAGGAAGTCGGCTGGGCCCACGACTACTGCATGGGCGACGAGATGAGCCTGACCTACTACACCACCTATCACGACTATTGCTGGAGCGACTATTGCCTGACGAAGTTCCGGGAAACGCTGAAGGCGAAGTATGGAACGCTTGAGAAGCTGAACGCCGGATGGGAAACGCAGTTCGCCGACTGGAACGCGGTCGTCCCCATGACCCTCGCCGAGGTGAAGAATCGTCCCAACGCCGCTCCGTGGGCGGAGCACCGGCAGTTCATGGACACGACCCTCCAGGAGTTCTTCCAGTTCGTCCAGAAAGCGATCAGGGAGGTGGACCCGCAAGCGCGGTGCGGCCTCTCCGGCACACAGGCGCCGGAGGCGGGCAATGGCATGGACTGGTGGAAGATGTGCTCGGCGTTCAACTTCGACCACACCTACAACACCGGCTGTTCGGAGGAAATGCGCCGCTCCTTCGCGCTGGCGACCGGTCTCGAATGGTCGCCCTACTACGCCGGGTACTGGCAGCATGGCCGCCGACTCGAGTACAACCTGTTCGCCTGCCTGCTGCACGACACCACCGGCATCAGCGCGTGGTACACGCCACTGTTCTTCTATGGCGACATGACTTTCTCCGAATGCGGCAAAGACACCCGCGATCTTCTCGCCGAGCTGAAGACGGGAATCTGGGACCAGTTCCGCGCGGTCAAGCGGCAGCACGAGGGCATAGCGGTTCTCTACTCCCACCCCAGCATCGAAGCCGCTCTGCTGCTGGGCAAAGAGGAAGCCATCTCCGCGCACCGTTCCGCGTGGGTGTGGATGCTGGAGGACCTCGGGCTGCAATACAGCTTCGTCTCCTACGAGCAGTTGGCAAAGGGCGAGCTGTCAAAAGGCGCCTATCGTGTCCTCGTCCTGCCGATGGCGATGGCGTTGTCTCCCGGCGAGGTGAAAGCGGTTCGCGATTTCGCTGCCAACGGCGGCACGGTCATCGCCGACGCGTACTGCGGCTTGATGGATGACGTCTGCCGACGGAAGATAACGGGATTACTGGATGACCTCTTCGGTATCAAGCGCCCACAAGAGCTGGGCAAGCCGACACAACCCGGCGCCCTCCTCAATGCCTCATTGAGGGTGAAGGACAACTCGGCGAAGCTGTGCATCGCCGAACCGGGTCTGGCCGCCACCGCTGCCAAAGCATTGGCCACCGGCGAGTCGGACAACAAGCCACCCGCGTTATTTACCCGCAAGGTGGGCAAGGGTAACACCTGGTATCTGAACCTCGACCTCTCGCAGTACGAAACTGAACGCAAGTTCAAGAGCGCCACGGAGAGAGCGATCCACCAGATTCTACTCGCATCTCTGGCCTCTGCCAACGTCCGCCCGAGGTTCGGATTGTCCTATGAATCCGGCGCGACGCCACATGTCGAGGTCGTCTGCTACGGCGCGGGCGGGACCGAATACGTCGGCTTCCTGCGGGAGTATTCCCATTCGGAGAAAGATGAGATCCTCAACGTCCGGTTGCCCTCGCCCCGCAACGTGACCGATATTCGGTTGCACCGCGACTTGGGGAAGGTCACCTGCCTCCGAATCCCCATCGCCACCGGCGAATGCCGGCTCTACTCCCTCGACGCCAAGCCGCTGTCCGCGCCGACGATGAAGGTTCTGACTGCGAACCCGAAACCCGGACAGCGACTGGACTACGAAGTACAGGTCCCGGGAGCTTCGTCTGCTCAGCCCCGCGTCGTCCACGTGACCGTCACCAAACCGAACGGTGCATCACCCCGCGACTACCAGCGCAGCTATACTCTCACCGGCAAACCGGTGCGCGGATTCGTCCCCCTGGCGCTGAATGATGAGGTGGGGGAGTGGAAGATTGATGTAAGAGATGTGTCGAGCGGGAAGATGGCAGTCAACCGGTTTGGTATTTCCGCATTGGTACAGCATTGAGGCGTCTCAGGGCTGGTCTGCCGATTGGAGGAATGATGGGTATGAGTCGCGAAAGGTTCCCACGGTTCTTCTGGCTGAAATCGATGGCAGCCTTTGCCGTCCTGATCGTGGTAACATACTTGGCTTTGAGAGTGTCTTCTTATCGCGGGCGGGAACGGAGCGAGATGCCTTACTTTGTGCAGCAAGGGAAAGCGCCTACACGCCGATATCGTCCCGTAGAAATTCCTGAGAAGCTCTCCTCTGAGGCTCAAAAGGTTCTCGAAAGAAACGGCTTCGTCGTTCTCAGTGACATCGAAGCCGATCATTTGCAATCGGCTTATCTGCACACCTCCCCCAACTTCATCACTTCAGATGCCGTGCTGTATGTATTCCATTGCCTGTTTCGGGGAGGATTGAGTGCTTACGAGAAGCAGAGCCTCCTGCCGCTGTGCGAATCGGTTGTGCGTAAAGGGTTGTCCGCCGCTGAAAGAGAATGGGAACGGCGGCAAGAGAATGCTCTGCTTGCGGAGCCAGCGCGCCGCAATCTGATCTTCTTCGGAGTGGCCAACTCGCTTTTAGACGGGCCGGTGCCGGCATCTGTCCAGAAGGAGGTAGAGGAGACGCGTGCCAAAGTGATGGCAGCGACGGCAACAGGTTGCTACCCCGAGGAAGACTACACAATGTACCGCGTCAGGGGTGTTTATACAACGGATGAGGACCTGACCCGGTACTTTCGTGTCATGAAGTGGCTTGGGCGGCGCATCCTGCCTATCATCCCCGGAAAGGCGGACAAGCCTCAAGATGCAGACATCAAGCTGCGGCAGGCGCTTCTGTTGGGAGAGCTCCTCTCGGACAACCGATCGTTCAGGAAGATTTGGACAAAACTTTTCGACGAGATCAGCTTCTTCATCGCTCTCCCGGAAAGCTACACCCCTCTGGCACTCCGGCAAGTGGCGCGCAAGCTTGGCGTCTCATCCTATGACGACGCGGCCCTCGCGACGATACGCAATGAATTCTCGAAGCCCAGTTACCGCCCTTCCCGGATCACGATCGTTCCCCAGAGCGCTCCTGGCGAGGCGCCAGAGAAATATGTCCTGTTCATGGGGGAACGGTTCATCCCCGACGGCGCTATCATGCAGGAAACGTGTTTCCCGTTCGTTCCCGACCGGACTGTCCCAAACGGTCTCGACGTTGGCTATTGTCTCTTTGACTTGCCAGCAGCTAACACACACCTAAGCTTTCAGATACAGCGACACTCACAATTAGGGGGGCAACTCGAGCATTTGCATGCAGAATTCTGTGATTACGGCGTGTCGGACCGAAAAGGAACAATCTACTCAGGATGGGTTAGGGCCATCCGCGCGGCCGCACGACCCGCCAAGAGCCGGTTCCTTCCGAAAGCACTCACCACTTCTGCCTGGCAGGACAAGTGCCTCAACACCACGCTTGCCTCATGGACCCAGATGCGGCACGATTTCATCCTGTATGCAGCTCAACCCATGATTCCGGGCTGTGCAGGCATGTCCGCTTTCGTCGAACCCGTCCCCGAAACCTACCACGAACTGGCAGCAATGTCTGAGTCACTCTCGAGGAGGGGGATGGTTGGCTTCGAGGAGTTCGCGGAACTGTGTCATGCCCTCGAAAAGGTGGCTCGGGCTGAAATCGTCGGTGCAGACTGGCGAAAGACGATTGATGGGAAGACCCAGTTCGACATCAACTCTTTCGGACAGTGGTTGCTTCACTACTTCACACCACACGTCGCGGAGGAACGCCCATGCGAAGTGGTGGATGTTGCTTCGAATAGTAATGCACCCAATCCGGTGCTGCATGAGGCCACCGGCCCGTTCAATCTGATCGTTCTGCGAGTCGAACAGGAACGATCACCGCGGAACTTGTACCGCGGTTGGGTCTTCAGCTACTACGAGTTCACCCGCGACCACTTCGAACGGATGACTGATGAGCAATGGGAGTCCATGGTGCTACATGGCAAGCATCGGGCATACCGGCCGGAGTGGACGCGGAGCTTCCTCTTCCGCAGATAGGTCCGACTGCCCATGGTGTCAAATGGCGAGGTGGGGGAGTGGAAGACTCAAGTGAGAGACATGGCGGGCGGGATGAAGATCACGAAGCCCTTCCGCCTTCAGCAGTCCTCCTGAAGCTCTATAATCACGGAAGGGAAGAGATCGACATGAGACCCACAATTGTTGTTTGCGCTCACCGCGGCGCGTCGGGCACGTTCCCTGAGAACACGCTGGCGGCGTTTCGAGAAGCGGCAGACGTCGGATCGGACATGCTGGAGTTCGATGTCCGCATGGCCGCCGACGGCGAGTGCGTCCTCCTGCACGACCCGACGGTGGACCGGACGACGGACAGAACGGGCAACGTCTGGGAATTGACTCTTGAGGAAGTGAAGCGCCTCGACGCGGGAGTGAAGTTCGGTCAGCAGTTTGTCGGGGAGCGGATTCCGACCTTGACCGAAACCCTCAACCTCGTCGGGGGAAAGGTCGAGTTGAACCTTCACGTGTACCCCGGTCCCAACGATGGAGAAGCGTTGGTTCGCCGGGTGTGCGAGGAGATCAAGGAGCGCGACCTCTACCAGTCCTCCTTCATCGCCGGGATGGAGGACGTGATGCAAATCGCCCGGTCCTGCAACCCCGAGGTTCGGCGCTGTAACCTCCACGGGCAGGACTCGGCAGCGAATTACCTTGCCGCCTGTATTGAGTTCGGGTGTTACTGCATGCAGCCCTCCAATCAGATTGTGACCCCAGGCTTGTGTTTCGCCGCCCACCGAGCCGGAATGCGCGTCCATCCCTTCTACGCTGATGACGAAGCGGAGATGGTGCGGCTGATCCATTGCGGCGTGGACGGGATACTGACGAACTACCCCGCGCGGCTGATCGCGGTGCTGCAC
>JACQGJ010000275.1 GCA_016199605.1 Armatimonadota bacterium
AGCCGAATTTCGGCGCCGCGGTGGCTCGGCAGGAGCCTCGCCCTCCCGCTTCCGAGCACTTCCATGCACCCTCAAAGACAAATGCGGTTGTAGTACTAATAGATCTCACCCCCACTCGTGTCCAGCAACTCTCCCGATCTCCCGACGCCGAAACGCGTGTCGAAGAGCGGGAACGCTTTCAGGGCAACGTCCAGCCGGGCTTCTCTCCTCTGCTGGTCGTAGGTGAAGTAGGCGTCCCAGTCGTGGAACGAGCGGGTGACCTTGAACTGGTTGTAGTCGAAAGTGCCGGTGAAGCCGTTGTAGCCGCTCAGGCTCTGGACGGCCCAGCGTTTCCCGAGCCTCCAATCGAGGTACGCGTTCACCCTGCTCAACTCGTGAGTGATCGGAGTGTACCGAGTGGTCACGTTAAAGGTAAGCCGGTCCTGCCAGAAGAGTCTGAGTCTGGTCAGAACGTCACGCAACTCCGAGTTGTTGATGTCATATCCCGTGGACATACTGACATAGTATGTGTCATTGGGTGAATACTGAAGACGAACGATCGCGTCTCGATAAAGTCCCTGACCCAAGTCATATCCTGAAGACAAATTCAAACGGAATTTGTTCCCCGAGTTGTAGGCGAGAGTTGAGTCCACCGAACCGAAAGCATGAGAAAGGTCGAATCGGAAGGGAGTGAAACCGGAGTGGGCCTGTCGCGAGTAGGAAGTTGTCGAGGACCAGTGCTGGTCGAACTTGTGCTGCAGCTCGGAACGGTAGTTAACTACGTACTGGGCCGTGTCATCACTGTAAAAGGATTGCTGGAAGGCCCCGGCGAGGTTGAAGGTCGTGGCCTCACCCAGTTTCTTTTGATAGCGTTGGAGCTCCATGTTGAGGTTGGCGCGAAACAAGCTGGTCTTTTCGGGATACTCCTTGAACTGCCCCAGTCCCAGGGTCATGCGTGAAGGGAACATTCCAAACACTTTGCGCTTGGTCCGAAAGGAGTCCGTTTGCAGGAGGACCTCAGGGACGCGACTCAGGAAGTAGTTGAAATCGTCTCCGGTGAAGTCAGCGCCATCCAAGTCTTCGCGCTGCTCGAGACGGAAAATCCAGTCGAGCCATTTGCCTCGGTTGGTCACTTCCACCCGGGAAGTCAGCTCCCTGTCTGCCGGTTGTCCAGGAGCGAAGTCGAAGAAGCGGAAGTCCTCATTGAGGTTGACGGAAGTGGTGGCAGAGACCTGCTGGGTCAACTGCACGTTGGCGCTACGATTCGTCGAGCTGCCGAAATCAGAGCCAGATCTCTGTTCGTGAATACCCAACGCGAAGTTTGACGTTTCGGTATCACGGCTCAAGGTGAAGTCTCCGTTGAAACCCGTCGAGCTGCCGAAGAAAGCGTTGTTCCTTGTCGAGTCCACGCTGAGATCTGCGACGAAGGCGTTGGGAAGCTTCTGCCGATGTCGAAACCGGGTGTCCAGCTCCGTAACACCGCTGGTTTTGTCCTGCAGGTAGTACAAGTAGGCTGACCCATCGTTCGTGCGGGACCCGTAGTCCTGCTGAGCCCCGACTCCCACGCCGCGCTTCTCCATGAGGTCGACATAGAGCGTGCCAAGCTCAGACTTGGTGGCCATGTAGTCGAAAGAGGTCTTCAGGAAGAAGCCCTCGACTTCGTTCTGCCCGAACATGGGCATCATCGCAGAAGTGCGGCGTCCCGTCGGACGAATGGAGATCGAGTAAGTGTGGAGCTTGGCGATGCGCCGGTGCCCCACGTAAATCGCCGCTTCCTTCGCAATGATCTTGTTGTCGGGAATAATTGTGATCTTCTCCGCCTGGATTGAGTAATGAGGCGGATCGAGATCGCAGGTGGTAATCTGTCCGTGGGACGTTTCGATCTGGTCGGCACTGCCGGCCAACTTCTCGCCCTTGACGTAAATCGGCTCGACGACAGTTCCCGGCTGGAAAAAGCTTGGGCTGAGCTCACCCGAAGCCTGGACGAAAGTCCACTTGGCTCCTTTCAAATCAAACACGATCTCTTCCCCGTGGAACGTCTGCCCCTGCGTAACAACAGTCACATTCTCGCTGAGGCGAGCCTCTTCCTTTTCGTTGTCTACCTCCAGCCTGTCCGCCTGAACCTGAACGTTCCTGTATTTAATTTGAACGTGCCCGGTCGCAAGAGTCTTCTGGTTCTTCTGGTCGTAGTGGAACTGGTCGGCAACGATGTTGATCGGGACCTTCTCCTCTTCAGCGCAGGACGGGTTCACGGACAATCCGCCTGCTGCCCACAGGAACCCCGCGAGGGCCGCCGTGACTCTTCTTCTGCCGATTGCCCCTCGCCACGAGCGTCTCATTTCTCCCGCCATAGGAAGTAGAGTCCAACGAGACCGAAGACGAAATTCTGCGACCACGCGGCAACCATCGGAGGCACTCTGCCTCCGATCCCCAAGGCCCGACTCCATCCCATCAGGCCATTGTACAGGAACACCAGCAAGACGGTGATCAGGATGCCCATGAAGCTGCCGGCTCTTGCCCACCGGCGGCTGAGCGGAAACGCCAGCAAGGCCAGAACGAAGCA
>JACQGJ010000272.1 GCA_016199605.1 Armatimonadota bacterium
ACCATACTTGTTGTCCGGTGGATCGAAGTAGGCGGCATAGCCCGGGTCGGTTGCGATCCAGGTTCCGTTGAAGTTGATCTGGAAGCTGTTGTGGTCGTAGTGGTTGTGCCCGACGATCTGCTCCGGCGGGCCGCACTTGAAGGCCATGAACGCCGCCTGCGTGCTGAAGCCGTCTCGCAGAGAAGTATAGCCGACGTCCACAAAGGCCCGTGAGGGATTCCACTCCGGACGTTTCGGCGCGGTGAAGGCTTCCGGCTTCATGGCGATGGTGAGAAACTCCTCGATGTTGCGACACTGGACCGCGCCGATCTGGTGCAGATACCACGCCGCCTCGCGGTCTCCCCGCCGCGCCAGAAGCGTCATGCACAGTGGGAACGGTTGGGAGAACCAGCAGTCGCCGAATCCGGTCTGCTGCTTGTCGTTGGGACAGAGCAGGCTGATACTGTATTTTGGCAGCGTGACAAAGAAGGGATGATCGAGCAGCGAGTGTCGGATGCCCGCGGTCTCGAGGACGCAAAGCAACTTTGCCAGCGTGTCGGCGCCGTAGGTTCCGTAGCCGGGGCCTTCCATGCAGCCGCCATCTTTGCCTTGGTTGTCACAGAACTCCTTCGTGAACTTGAGGCTCTCGCTCAGCCATTGTTCAGAGCGGTCATCCTCACCCCGCAGCGCCACCGCACATGTCCCCAGAGCGGACGTCAGCACGGCAAAGCCGTTCGGCCAGCCGACCGCGCCATACGCGGGGATGGCCTTCCTCAGACCGTCAACGGCTTTCTCGGCAAGCGCCTTTCGGATCAGCGCCCTCTCGTCGGGGGACAGTTGGTCGTAGCACCAGTCGTAAAACAGGGCGACCGCGTTGGAGAGGTGGGAGGTATCGAGGCACGCGCCGGTATTGCCGTAGCTCGGGTCCGTCCAGACCCCCGACCATTTGCAGAGGTGCAGCGCCATCTGCCGGGCTTTCTCAAAGTATGGACGTTCCTGAGTAACCAGAGCAATGAAGGCAAGGTGAATGATCCTCTGCTCGATCTCCCGGGACATTCCGGTCCAGGGGGGATAGTGAGAGTAGTCGTCATGTCGCGGCGGCGCTTCGTCCGAGAGTGTGTAGGACCATCGCTTCGCCGGTCCGCTCGACATGCCGGGCATGTTGACGGTGTAGGTGACGTCCTTCTCGTTCAGATAGCTCTCCGCCTGCCTTTGGATGGCCCCAAACGCGTCGGCGGGGATGAAGCCCAGGGGGCTTGGCGCTTTGTCAACAGACAAAGCCCGCAACCGCGGCACCCCCTGCGCGGTGATCCACAGGCGAGGGTGGGAGGATTGGGCAGACACTACGGTTTGCGTCAAGAGAACGGCGGCTATATACAGGTTGGAAGTGTGATGATTGTTCATGGTGTCACCTGACGTTCAATGCTCGGTGGGGAGGTGTGTCTCCCCCATCACCCCGCATCCTCTGGCGGAAGCTGGCAATCTCGGCATTGATGTCGTTCAGAGACAACCGGTGCGCTCCAGCGCGCGCCGACTGCTCCTGCATGGCCCCGCGACCGCCGCTTCAGCTCGCGCACGCCGCATGGCTGCCAAAGATCCTTCAAGGCTGTCCTCGGAAACGGCTGACATGAGCGCGATGGGCTTGCCGTTTGAGGTGACGATAAGGTCCTTCTCCTCGGAGAGCTTGACCCAGACTTCCGCAGACCGACCATGTAGTTCTCGAACAGTCACAAATCGCATGGTTCTACTCCCTCAACTGTCACCCGAAAGTATACACGATGGCGTGGCATTTGACAGCCCAGTTACTCCCACGGACTCGCACGCGGTTTCCCCCGCTCCTGATTTCCTCATCGAGCGGTCTCGCACCCGGTCAGTACTTCCCATAGCTCCGAGCGACTTCGATGAGCTTCAGGATGTTTTCGTCCGGCGTGTCGCGGCCACACTGGTCGCCGGGTGAAGGCTGCCAGAGCACCTCGTGCTGCTCCGTCTGGAAGATTTCAGTGGCCGCTTTCCTATCGGCGATGTCGCAGCCCTTCACGCGCGTGTCCTCGTGGGGGGGCGCTGATGGGAACAAAGTGTGTTGAGTGCAGTCCACGCTGCTTTCTCCGCACGCGAGTACCTGGCGGCAAAGGCCAGTGCATCCAAGACCTCCGTCGTCGCTCCTCGTTCTCCCAACGCCCCAAGTGCGGTCGCCGCCGAAAGCTGCTCAGAATACTCAGTGTCGTGGAGCGAGCTCCGCAGACGGGCCAAGATGGCCTGAGTTGCTGCCTTCTCGCCCAGGGCACTGACCGCACGCGCGGCCGTTGATCTCACTTGCCAGTTGGGGTCGGAGAGCAACTCCCCCAACTCAAGCAGGAATTCATCCGTCGCCACGTGGCGTCCCAAACCACCAATGGCCTCCACTACAGCGGATGGCACGCCACCATTCCCATCACGCAGCAAGCCCGGCATGGCCGACAAGATCTCCGGTGTGGCCGCACGTTCACCCAATATCCCAATCGTCCGAAGACTGGCAGACCGCACGTAGGATTGTTCGTCTTTCAGAAGCATCGCGAGGGCAGAGAGCACCCGAGGCGTTGCCGCAAGGTCTCCCAACGAAGCGATCAACTCCGCGAGCGCTTGCCGAGCGTCCGGCTCATCATCGTCCGCCATGGCCGCCAATTCCAACATGACTTCCGGTGTTGCAGCGCGTCCGCCTAGTCCCCCGATTGCCCGAATGCCCGAGGACCTCACGAGACCTTCCTCATCATGCAGCAACCTCGTGAGTCCTGCCAACACCTCCGGAGTGGCTGCCCGCTCGCCCAATGCACGAACTGCCCAACCCGCTGCGGACCGGACATAGCCCTCCTTGTCGCGCAGCATCCTCGCCAACTGCGCGATGACTGTGGGAGTCGCGGCGTGCTCGTTCAACGCCCCAATCGCCATCGCTGCTGCGGACCGCGCGCCCCACTCCTCGCTATGCAGGAGCATCACCAACTTGGAGACGAATCTTGGCGTGGCCCCCCGCGACCCCAAAGAGCCGATGGCCCGGGCAGCCATCTCCGCAGTGTCCCAACTATCGGCGCACAAGAGCTTCATCAATCCGGACAGGATTTGCGTCGTTGCCGCTTTTGGGCCTATAGCAGCTACAGCCTCCGCCGCTCCATGCTGCAAATCCTCCTCATCGTCACGCAGCAACCTCGCCAATCCGGACAGGATTTTCGGCGTTGCAGCCTCCTCCCCAATCGCGGCGACTGTTCGGGCGATCGCGTAACGCACATCCGGCTCCTCGTTGAGAATCTCAGCCTCTAATTCGGACAGGATTTCCGGGGCTGCCATCGAACTCCGGAAAGCACTGATGCACATTGATGCGGCATCCCGGTCGTAGCTATCACCGTCGCGCATCAACTCGGACAATCCAGACATAACTTCCCGTGTCACCGCCCTGTCGCCGATAGCGGAGATAGCCCGAGCTGAACTAAAGCGCACGTCGGGGTTGCCATCGCGCAGCAACATGGCAAGTCCCGACAACACCTCGGTCGTTGCAGCTTTCTCACCCAACACCCCAATCACGCGCGCGGCAGAAGACCGAACAAGACCGTTCTCGTGCCTAAGTTTCTTTTCCAAGATGTCGAGGCATTCGGATTCGTAAGGAGATCCTGCCATTGCTACCAGCGCTTCCCCGATCGCATCGTTCAGTGGATCAACCGGCGTGCTGAAAGCTGCGTCGAGTTGGCTCAACACATCACATGCCAGATCACGTGAAACGGAAGCGCCGCCTCCGAGGGAACGGGCGGCAAGTAGCAGGTCACGGTAGAGAATGCTCTCGTAGGGACTGTTCGCGTCCAGAATCTCACGCACAAAGCGGTCGCTCGCATTCTCGTCGCCTTCCGAGGACAGATGAGCCGCGGCAATTGGCATTAATCTCTGCCAGGCGGGCAGATGCAGACAATCTCGCAGACTCAAAGTTCCCTTTTGCCAGCGGCGAGCCAGGTCTCGTGCCGCGCGGTCTTCCTCGTCGGGCGTTACGTCCCTACTCGCAAGAAGAGTGTCGGCGGGCGCCTCGTGTGCCCGATTAGGTTTGACACGGCTATCGGCCACAGCGTCTCTCATCTCTCATGCGGGCCCGGTAGGCCCGGAGTCGATCCATTGATCCCTTGCTTCCATCCATAGACCCCCACGTCAGCCCTTCATTCTGCTCTGCAAATTCTCGATTCTTCACTTCGGACTCCACCATGCGCAACTCCCTCAAGCCTACCCACCAGGCCCTTTACTCGTCAACACAGACGTCAGTACTTCCCATAGCTCCGAGCAACCTCGATGAGCTTCAGGATGTTTTCGTCCGGAGTGTCGCGGCCACACTGGTCGCCGGTGGAGAGGATGAACCCTCCGCCCTCACCTGCGTCACCAATCGCCTGCTTCGCCGCGCGCTCCACAACTTCAGTCGTTCCTGTGAGCATCACGTCGGTCGTGTGCAGATTCCCCATGAGGCTCAGCTTGCTGCCGAATTCCTTCTTGATCTGTGCCAGGTTGCAGTCGCCCATCGGAGGAATCTCGAGCGGGTTGATGTTGGTCAGGTCGCTTTCCTCTGCCGAGATACGGACGAGGTCATGCTCCGGCCCGCAACAGTGAATCTGGGAGGGCACTCCGGCTTCCTTGCAGATTCTGGTGACCGCCTGGAGAGTCGGAAGGCTCAGACGACGGAAGATCTCCAGGGGGTTGCAGATCATGTGACCAGAAATGCCGATCAACAGGCAGTCGGGCTTGAGTGCTACCATCGCCCTGGCTCTCCGAACGGTATGCTCGTGGGCCTGCTCGCATCGCGCCACGACCCGTTCGGGATTATCGTAGTATTCGTAGACCGATTC
>JACQGJ010000273.1 GCA_016199605.1 Armatimonadota bacterium
ACGATAGCTGGCGATCGACTCCTCTCTCAGGTTCGCCTTCTCCTGAGCCATGGCCAGCTTCATCAAAGCCGGCACGTCCTTCTCGTTTGCCTTGACGCGCTGTTGCCTGATGGCCACCGCTTCAATCCAGGCGCCGTCCTTCTCCAACGTCTCCGCAAGAAAGTCCATCAGCAAGGTATTCTGTGGATCCGACTTGCGCCGGTTCTTGAGCAGACCGATTCCCTCCGCTCGACGATCCTGTTCGGTGTAGGCCCGCAACAGGTAGTCGAGGGGCAATCTATCTGAAGGATGGTCCGACGAAAGCTTCACCAGGAAGTCTGCAACCTTGCTGGCCAGCCGTTTCTGCTTTCCCAGGTTGAGAAGCCCCGCATAGTTTCGTCGGTCCCGCGGTCGGGCACTGAGCGCGGTTTTGTAGGCGGCCAGAGCCTCCTCCCATTTCTGCAAGGCTTCGCAGGCGCGTCCGACTCCTCCGAAAGCCACCGCGTCCTGCGGGTCGGTTTTTGCGAGTTTCTCATAGAGTTTGAGCGCTTCGTCGGGCTTGTTGATCTTGAGGAACAACTCACCAAGTGAGTGCAAGGCTGCGTTGCCGTCCGGGTCGGCCTCCGGCTTGTCTTGGGGCAACAGCGACAAGAGGCGTTGGTACTGGGCGACCGCTTCTTCGTTTCGACCGTGTTTCTCGAGAGCGCTGGCAAGCTTTGCCGCGTACTTGGTGCTCTTGGGATCGGCAACTGTCAGCCAGACGTATTGCTCCGACGCTTCCTTCCAACGAGACAACTCCCCGAGGTAGTCCCCAAAGGCCTCCCGAGCGGCAGCGTTCTTCTCTTCCTTCTCGACAATGGTTTTGAGAGCAGTCACCCCTTCTTCTTTCTTGTTCTGCCTTTGGTAGGCGTCGCCCAGGGCGTCATAAATGGCGCGGGTCTCCGGGTGTTTCTGCCTGAGTTCCGTGAGAAACGCCGTGGCGTCAGCCAGCTTGTTCTGACTCTGACAGTGTCGCAGCCTTGCCTGATGCAGCGAGTAGTCCCCGGGAATGCGCTCAAGCCCGGATCTGAGGGTTGCGAGGGCCTTGTCCGCCTGGTTGTGCTTGGACTGGAGGTCGGCGAGTCGGCAGTATACAGAGGGCGACTCCACGTGTCCTTCGAGGTATTTCGTCAACTCTTGAATGGCGCCCTCCACGTCGCCTTTGGATTCCAGAATCCTTGCGATGTTGAAGAGAGCCGTCGAGTCGTTCGGGAGGAGCGTAAGGGCTGTGCGGTTCGCTGCCAGGGCACCGTCCAAGTCCTTCTTCTCCTCCAGAATCCGAGATATCTCGAAGTACGGCTGCGGATTCTTCGGCGCTGCCTTGGCGAGTTCCATGAGGGACGCCACCGCGGCCTCGGGTTGCTTCTGCTGTCTCTGGGCTTGCGCGATGGAGTAGAGCACCTCCGTCCGGCGCGGGTCGAGCTTGAGAAGCGCTCGGTATTCCCCGATTGCCTCGCTCCATTTGGACTGGCGTGTGTAGAGTCCCGCGAGGTAAAGGTGTAGTCTCGCGTCCTTGGGGGACTTCTTCAGAGCTGCCCGGAAACTGGCGACGGCTTCCTCCACTCGGTTAGTCGCGCTCAATATCAGGCCTCGCCGCAGGTAGCCGGTGGGATCGTTGGGCGCCACCTGGATTGCTTTGGAGTAGCTCTTGAGGGCTTCCTCGTTCCTTTTCTGGACTTCGTCCAGGTATCCGAGGACGATCCATGTGGGGGGGAACTTCGGGAACTTCTTTACTGCAATCTTGAGGTTGCTGCGAGCCTCTTCATACTTCTTCTGGTTGATCTGAATGAGAGCCAGATCGGTCCATCCACCGGGGATTTCGGGAGAGCATTGGGTGGCTTTACGGAACTCCGTCTCAGCTTCCGAAGGCTTGTTCAACTGGGCATAGCAGACCCCGAGGTTGAAATGAGCCCAACCGCTTTGCGGGGCCTTCTCGAGGAGCTTCCGATAGGCGGCGACGGCTTCCGGGAACTTTCCCCCCTCCTGTAACTTCCGGGCGGCGACGGATTGTTTCTTGAGCAGGGCCAATTGCTCGGAGGTCAGCCCAGTCGGCAGGTTGGTGGATCCGCTGGCCAGGTTCTGCTTGAGCGCTGTCACGTTCCTTCGGGCCGCTTCATTCTTCGGATCGAGGGACAACACCTTCTGGAACTCAGCAAGAGCTCCTTTGAGATCACTGTCCTGAAGAAGCAGCACGCCAAGGTTGAATCGGGCGGACTCGTGGGTGGATTTGAGGGCGATCGCCCTGCGGTACTCTTTCTCAGCGGATTCCCGGTCTCCGAGCTTCTGGTGAACCATCCCCAGGGCGAAATGACCTTCCGCATTATCTGGATCTGAGGTCAGGAATCTCGACAATTCCGCCTTGGCGCTGCCGAAGTCCGTTCTTCGGGCGTACAGCGTACCCAGCACCAAGTGCCCGTAGTTCTTCGCGGGGTCGAGGTGCAGGGCTTCCTTGAGGTGGCCCATGGCCTCGGTCTCCCGACCCAATTGGGCCAGAACCACGCCGAAGTTGAAATGCGCCTCTGCGCTATGGGGGTTCAGGGCGAGGGATTGGCGATACTCCTTGGCCGCCTCGCGCCACTTCCCCTTCTGCTGATAAAGAACGCCCGCATGGAAATGGCGGAAGGAGGGCTTTGCCATGTCCGACCTGTTTTTCGGCGGCACCGTGCCTGCCGGACTCGGTTTGGCGACTGCTTGCCCTACGGTGCTCGCCGCTGAAACCATCGGTTGGTTGCTCAGCAGCACAAGACAGGAACAGAAAACCAGGGCGGAAAAAACCAGAGAAGAACGCGTTTTGCCGGAACTCATTGATGACATGCTCCACACCAACTGAGATGTGCGACGGTCGGTTTCCCCTCACCGTCCCGATTACCAGGCCGCCATTATCCCACCTTTGTGCGTGAGGAGCAAACGTCCACTCATCCCTCGGGGGGGGAATCCAGAAACCCAGGAAGCTGCCGTTTCTCTACGGGCCTTGCGAAGGTTTGGGAGAAGGGGACCCAGGGCTCTGATGCTTTGGGGGCGCCTCCCTATGATACATTCCAGAGCGGAATGGGGATCACGGGTGCTCTTCCGTCTTTGGCGAGAGCGCTATCGAGCACATCCGCTGGACCCGTAAAGTTGCATGTACGGTTTGACGACACTCTTGATCGCTCGCTTGCCCGGCATGAGAAAGTCCTCAGATTTTCGAGAGCCCACCTGAGCCTGGTAACTGTGTCGTCGGAATTCAGGACTGCTGATAAGGACCGAAGCCGACTCGAGGTACGCCCGTTTCAGCACGGTGCCTACATGGAACAGAGCGACACCGAGTCTGATCACATCCCGTACCTGAGCGTCCGGGAAGCCGCTGCCACCGTGGATAACCAAAGGGACCTCAACTCTGTCGCGGATCGCCTGCAGACGTGCCAGATCCGTGGTCGTCACGCCTGTGATTTGCTGATGCACGTTGCCAACGGAAACTGCGAGGCAGTCAACCTCGGTCGCGCTGACAAAGTCGCGAGCTTCGTCCGGGTTGGTCAACTCGCCTGGTTCATCCCCTCCGAAATCCGGCAAGGTACCGAGTTCTGCCTGCACTTGCACGGATTGGGGATGGGCGATTTCCACCAATTGACGAGTCAGCGCAACGTTTTCCCCGTAGGGCAAGTGGCAACTGTTCAACATCACTGCGTTGAAGCCGGAGGCAACACCGCGGACTGCGTGGTCGAGGTCCCAGACTTCGTTCAGCAGGAAGCCACAAGGGACTGTCGCTCGGTCTGCCATGACTCGGCCATAGGCGCCCAGCGGCTCGACGCCAAATCGGTTCAGCCAGTTTTGGTCCATCATCATTCCGCCAAAACCCAGCACAACCGGAGACCGTTCCTCCTCCGCTGCCTCCAGCACTGCCTCGAAGGAATACAGGTCCCACGCCTCGAAGTAACCGACGGCATAGCCTCCGGCTCGCGCCTCCTGCAGCAGGTGTGACAGGGGTATCAGCGCCATCTGAGAACCTCGCGGACGGCATCGGTGATCCTGTCTTCGTCAGGAACGTAGAACTTCTCCATGACGGGAGAGAAGGGGACCGGTGTGTCCGGTGCGGTGATTCGCAGGATGGGGGCTTCGAGGTAACCGAAGGCTTTTTCCTGAATCTCCGCAGCCACCTCACCGGCCCAGCCGCCCGTGCGATTGCACTCGTCCACGATGATCAGCCGCCCCGTCTTCCTTACGGAATCAACCACCATTTCAGTGTCGAAGGGCACGAGCGTCCGCGGGTCGATCACCTCACAGGAGACGCCCTCATCTTCAAGCCGCGTGGCCGCAGCGAGAGCTTTGTAGACCATCAGAAGCTTGGCGACGATGGTGACATCTTTCCCTTCTCGACGGACGACACCTTTGCCGAAGGGGAGGGTGTATTCCTCGGTAGGAACTTCGCTGGTGGGTGACACCGCGTCCTTTTCCGCCCGCATCCCTTTGCTGCCGTAAAGCAGCTTGTGTTCGAAGAAAAGCACGGGGGCGTCGTCTCGAATGGCGGTCTTGAGCAATCCCTTGGCGTCGTAAGCCGTTGAGGGACATGCAACCTTCAAACCGGGAACGTGGATGAAAAAGGACTCCGGGCTCTGACCGTGCTGCGCTCCCCGGGTCGTCGCGCCGCAAGGCGCCCGCATCACGAGAGGAACCTTTACCTTGCCGCCTGACATGTACGTCATCTTGGCCGCTTGGTTCACCAATTGATCCATCATGCAAAAGAGAAAATCAGCATACTGGACATCTGCAATCGGCCTCATTCCGGTCAGCGCGGCCCCAACCGCTGCTCCGGCAATGCCGGCTTCAGAGATCGGAGTATCGAGGATCCGTTCGTGTCCAAACTCCTCCGACAGTCCCAGCGTCACCGTGAAGGCTCCACCGAAGCCCCCCTCGATGCCAATGTCCTCTCCGAGGCAGAAAACGCGGTCGTCGCGCCGCATCTCTTCCCGAATCGCCTCGCGCAAGGCTTCAGCGATGGTCATCCTCCTGGTCTCGCCCTTTTCTGTTGACATCGTCTCCTCCCTCACTCCTCCGCGCACACGTGCTGCATGCAATCCTCCGGCTTGGGGGTTTGACCTGCTCGGGCAAACTGGACTGCCTCGTCGATCTCTCGTGCAACGGCTTCTTTGATTCCCAGCAATTCGTCCGGGGTGATGAGCTTGGCCTCTGTGAGATTCTCTTCCATCACCAGTAGCGGATCACGCTTCTTCCATTCGGCTTCCTCCTCGCGGTCGCGATACCCGCAGGTGTCGCTGCGAGAATGACCACACAGACGATAGGTGTTGCATTCCACGAAGGTCGGGCCCTCGCCGCGTCGAGCCCGTTCCACGGCTTGCCCGACGACCTCATAGACCGCCAACACGTCGTTGCCGTCTACCGTGACTCCGGGAATCCCGTAAGCGCCGGCACGCTCGGAGAGATGCGCCAGCTTCACCGCCTGCGCGATCGGAGTCGACGCAGCATATAAGTTGTTTTCGCAAACGAAGACAACCGGTAAGTCCCAGAGCGCCGCCATGTTGAGACCTTCGTGGAACGCGCCCTCGTTGACGGCCCCGTCGCCGAAAAAGCAGCAGACCACGTTGTCGGTCTTCCGCATCTTGCAGGACAGTCCGATCCCAGTCGCCACGGGGACGCCGCCGCCGACAATCGCGATAGCCGGAACGGAACCTACGGCAAGATCACCCACGTGCATCGAACCTCCATAGCCGCCACAACAACCGACGGACTTCCCAAAAAGCTCCGCCATGACTGCTTTCAGGCTCACGCCTTTCGCGATAGCGTGCCCGTGTGGCCGGTGCGTGCTGGTGATGTAGTCCTCGTGGCGGAGATTTTCGCAAACCCCAACCGCGCAGGCTTCCATGCCGATATAGAGATGGAGCGTACCCGGCATGTCGCCCTGGAGAAACAGGTAATAGACCTTTTCCTCCAACTGCCGGATTTGTTGCATCCGCTGATACATGCGAACCAAGCTTTCCCTGGGTGGACGGATCATGATTGCTCCCTGCAAAGGTGTTACTTGAAGTGCCCGCGTACCTCTATGTGTTTTCCATAAAGCGGACGATCTCTTCTGCGGGTCGGAGGCCCGCGCTGCAACCGATAGCCTGGACACAGAAGGCCGCTGTGGCGTTGGCAAAACGAGCGATGCGGGGGATCTCCCAACCTTTGAGCCAGCCATAGAGAAAACCTGCAATGAAGGCATCGCCCGCGCCGGAGGTGTCCGCCACCTCAACCTGCAGAATCGGGAAATGCTGCGTCTCGCCGTTGGTTCGGAGGAAGCATCCACGCGTGCCTGCTTTGATACCTGTCACCTTCATCTCATGAACATCCCAAAGCTCCAGAATCTCCGCAGGTTCTCGCAGTCCGGAGATTGCCTCCGCCTCTTCCAGGCTTGGCAGGAAGATGTCGAGGTACGGCAGGCACGGTTGTAGCAGCGCGCTGACCTCCGCCTTCGGATTGAAGGCTGTGTCCATGCAGGTCGTGAGCCCCAGCGACTTGGCCCGCTTCAGCAGGTTTGCGGTGGGCGCGCCATCCATGCCTGGCATCAAGAAAGCGCCGCCGATGTGAAGAATCTTACTCCGGCGAAGGAGTTCGTCAGAGACATCCGTATCCGTAAACCTGGCGTTGGCGCCGATGTGGTGCAGATAACGGCGTCTGCCCGCGGAAGACAGCATGACGAAAGTGTAGGAGGTGCTACTTGCAGGCTTATCCACCACGCCCGAAACCTCGACACCAAGATCGGACAGTCTGGACCTGACGAAATCGCCCGCCGGGTCCGCGCCGACGCACCCGCAGACGGCAGACTTTGCTCCCAGGATCGCCAGATCTGCCGCGGTGTTCGCCGCGCAACCCCCCACATGATGCTCGATGAGATCGAACGTGCCAAGCCGTCCCCAGGCGGGGATCTTATCGATCGGCTTGGCCATCACGTCAGCAACCAGCAAACCTGCGCAGAGCACATCGATGTCTTTGGCGGGATCCATGACTGCTTACCTCGGATACTGAAATCACGTGAGAACGCGCGGAGGGAATATACCAGAGAGCGCACCGACGGTCAATGGCAACCAGCGCCCAAGGACACGGCCATCGACGACACAAGGGCACGGAGGACTCTTGTGCGCCCCTGGCTGGAAGAGATCATTGTAACCTCAACAATTTCACTTGCTGTGACGCAAGGGAGAGGGCGTCGAGACTCACCCTTTGGCGCGCGATCAGATCCTCCGCGTGTTGATCACGAATTCCCCTGAGTCTGATGGTCTGGGGAAACGGTGTCGGGTTGATGAGATAGACCAGTCGGCGACCTCCCAGCGTTGCCGTCCGGGCCTCTACTGCCGCGATGTTTTCACAGGTGAATCCAAAATTGCCTCCAACGGTGAGAGGGGAAAGGCCCGGCTCGATACGAAAAGCTGGCGCGCCGTCAAGGGTAGTCACTCGCACCCGCCGACTCACTCCCGCCAGGGACAACTGCCGGTCGAGCAAGAGCCACGTTTCCTGGAGCGGCTGTGCTGGAACAGAGACGGTGTTTCGCGTCCGGGCAATCTTGTCCAACGAAGCCTTCGTCCGAGGGCGGCCATATTCGTCGAACCTGAGACACTCGTCTCCCATGAGCACAAGCCGGCCGCCGCGCTGGACGAACTCCTGCAGCGCGGTCACCGTGCTCGCCTCCACAAAGGGAGCGCCGGGAACCACGAGCAACTTGACTCCATGCGGAATGCCGCGTTTCGCCTGGCGGTCAGAAACAAAGCCTACAGGCGTATCCAGGAAAAGGGCGGCTCGGTAGGCGTGGAGCATTCCTTTCTGAAAGCGCTCTTGCTCATCCAGAAGCGACGGCAGCGGAAAGAGAAAAGCAAACTCCGGCGTCAGGTCCTGGAAAGCGAGAACCTCGCGGGAAAGGCGCTGCACATCCACGGAAGTCACAGCCAACGCCTCCAAGACCTCGGGACGCTCTGCGAAGTTGAAAGCGCCGCCAGCCTCAAGCGCAGGATTAAACCACTCCGGGGTGATGCCCCACATAAACAGATCGGTGGCGACCTGCCCGTGCAAGAACTGCTGCCACAGGGCGCGCGGCCATTGGCGTGCCATGTCTTCGGCGAAGAAGATGAAATGATTCTCGGTGTTGAAGATGCGCTTATCGGGGGCAACGCTTCGCAGGTAGTCATAAACCAGCAATGCGTCGAAGTAGTTGTTGCCGACGCTGTAACCTGCATCCAGACCGGTCACGTCCAGCGCCTGGGCAATCGCCTCGCGGTCCACTCCCCGTATGAAGGCGAGCCTCTCGCAACGAGTGAAGATTCCTACGTGAGGCGTCTTCACCGTCACCGGGGTTTGGTGGTCCATCTCGCGGAGGAGGCCTCTCATCCACTTCAGGAACTCCGTGCATCGCCACTGGTTGAAGCGGCACCAGTCGTAGTAAGGAGGGCGTTGCGTGTAGATCCCGACGGGGTCGTAGGCGCCGGTGATTGCCTGCATGTCTTCAGCGTGGCCGCGGGCTTGGAAGGGCGCCGGGATTTCATCGAAGCTGCGAAAACGCGTCTGCCAGATTTGGTTCAGCCTCGCAATCGTCCCATGCTTCCTTACCAGCCAGCGATGGAACTCCCGCATCGAGTCCTGGCAATAACCCTCATAGAGGAACTCGTTGAATAAGTCATAGGTGAGCAGAGACTGCTTCTCCCGGAAGAGGGGAATTGCGGCGCGCAGATACCGCTCCAACATGTTACGGGTCTCGGCAGACTCCAGGCAATAGTGAGCAGCTCCCAGTCCACAACGCGCCGTCAGTTCAGGATGGTCGCGGAGGAACCAGTCGGGAACGTAGTGCGGCGACAGCAGCAGGTCAACACGCTCTTTGCCACGCTCCGCCGCGGGGAACACGCCTTCAAGCAAATGCCGCACGGGATCAGAGCGCACGTTTACTTCAGTGGCTGAGGTCAGGAAAGCACTCGGGCCAACTTCCACTCCGTTCAAGTTCATTCCGAAGTCACTCAAGTTGGGCGCAGCCCTCAAGTTCCATCCCCAGAGCGGACCGATGAAAAGAACCGGGACGCGCTCCTCCGTGTGGAATGCTCCGCGAGACATGTGTAGCGGCTGGGATGTGTCAGGCAAAGAGAAAGGACCAGTCGACGCTCGCGCCAACTCCTCCTGTACGCGGGCACAGGCCGGTTCGAGGTACGCGGCTACGGACTCGGCAACCTTCAAACTGCGGAGCCCAGGTTTCCCGTTTCCGGAGCACGCTTTCAACCCGACCTGAAAGCTGTAACGGAGGACGTTCAGCCGTACACGCGCGTGCTGGTTCTCTCCCGTCGGCGCTCCCGCTAACTGTTTCTCAAGAGTGGTGATGCGTCCTTGGGCCGACTCGATGCGCGCTCGCACCTCCGAAAACGCTGCCTCATCAGCCGCGACTGCAAGAGATGAAGTCCTTCCCGCGGTGATCACAACCATACAAGCCAATAGTATGCGAAAAGCCGCGGTCCTCATGGGCGCGTCCTCGCGAGTTGGTTTATTCTGCGCGCTGACACCCATACCAGCCGCGGCTGCATCGGTTCGAGGCGGATTCGATCCAGGTTAACCGCGTCGCCGGACAGCAGGTCGGTCGCCGACCCCTGAAGCGATATCCGGACCAACTGCGGCTGTTGAGACAGATCGATCATAGGCACCAACATACCGTCGTGATAGGGCACGGAGCGGTATTCCACCCCCCTGGCGAGTTTCCCGTCTCCTACATTGCGGAGTGTGACAAGTTTCAACCCGCCGTTCGCCAGCACGTAGCGCAGGCTTGTCATCACCTGCTGTTCACCGGCTGTCACTTCAATTTGTGGGACCGTGTCTACTCCCTGGGGCGGCTTTCGTTGGCGATGGTATTCATCATACACCAGGCAATCGTTGCCGGCCCTCACCACCCGACCGCCTTTTGACGTGAACTTCTCCAACGCCGCGATGGTGGTGTCGTGAACATGCGTGGCGTGGGGAAGGATGATCCAATCGACCTTCGCCGCTCTCCCCTCAGCCAACTGCCGCTCGCTCACAAACGTCACGGGTTGCCCCAGGAGAATCAAGGCCGAGTACAATTTCTTTATGACTTCCAGGTAGTCGTCTTGCCAAAAGTATGATGGCATCGAGTAGAGCAAGGCCACCTTCGGTTCCGCCTGGCTAACTGCGGCCACTGCCGGGGCCAGGCGATTGAGATCCAGCATCGTTCGCCCTGCCGAATAGATGTTGGCCGGACGCAGATAGATACTGCCTTTCAGAGGGTCAATGGCCGGTTCTTCCCAGACCCAGAGGGTGGTGGCTCCCTGGTGGTGCAAGGCTCCCTGCCACAAGACGGACCGGATGTGGTTGGGCGGCAAACTGACCGCTGGACTGTCGTCCGTAATGAAGTGGTTTTCTGAGTTGAACACGGGCTGGCTGCGAAAGGAATGCAGGAGATCGTACCAGAACTCTTCCCATCTAACATCGTAGGTCGAGTCAGCGGGCAAGGACACGCAGTCGTTGCCCGCCAAATCCGTGACCTCGCACAGTAACTCAGGGTCTACTCCTGTATGTACCAACCGGAACAAGAAGAAGTTTGACAGGACCTTGATGTGCGTCGGCACGTCAGGAGCCAGTCTCTTGATGATTCTGTTCATCCATCGGAACCAGTCGGCAAAATGGTCTTGGTTGAAGCGGACCCAGTCGTAGTAGGCTCGTTTCGAACCC
>JACQGJ010000303.1 GCA_016199605.1 Armatimonadota bacterium
CAGCATGTCGTTGATAGCCGTGGAAAGTTGCGACAACTCATCCCTCCCCACCACCGGGACTCGGGCAGAAGGATCACCGCCGGCGCCGATAGCAATCGCGTTGGCGCCCAACCGGGCCAACGGGGTGAGTACGAATCTCCTGAGCAGCACCAGGCTTACCGCGGCGAAGACATAGGCCGTAATGAGCAGAGCATGGATCAGATACTGGACGGTAACAGTCCCTTGCCGGTAAATGGCCCTGGGCAGGGACATTCGTACCACGAGGGCCGGGTTCTGATACACGTCTCGCAGGAGGAAATAGCCAGCAATTGTGTTCCGATCGAGAGGTCGCACGAAAATCGAGGAGGGCTTTGCCAGGCCGGGAAGAGCCGCTCGGTAATCGGCTGGCAAGGGCAGGCCGCCAAGCGAGCGGAGGTCGACATGTAAATGGGTCAGTCTCTCCAGACGTTCGGTTTCGGCGTTATCCAGGTATTTCCCGAAGATGAGAGCGCCTCGGATGGGTCCCCGCTTTTCGTTTGTGACCACCGGCAGGGAAGACACCATGAGGGGACCTTCCTCCAGCAACACAAGGCCCGTCACGCCGCTGTCGACCTCCGGGAGGCGCAACAGAGGGTTGTTTGGGGAGAGTTGCCTAAGGAGACTCGGTGGCGCGGGCACGGACTTCCCGCCGATCAGGTCGTAGCCTTTGCCGTGTACGACTCGGCCTGCGGTGTTCAAGAAAAGCATCAAGTTGATTTTGAGATCGGCGAAAGTCAGATCAACCAGATTGTCACGGATGTAATGCTGGTTGCCGTTCTGAACGAAAGCACAGGTGTCGTTCCACCGGGCATAGTCGCTGTTCTGCATCTCCAGCCTGTCGAACTCGTCTGACAGGGCGTCCATCACCCGCCTCACGTTTCGACGGGTCGTCTGGTCCTCCAACTCCGCAAACCCCTGCAGCAGGATCGTTTTTGCGAGCGCATACATGACCAGCATCAGGCCCGCGAGGGTTGCTCCTATGATCAGTAGGGTCTTTATCCTCAGCGTCATCGGATCACTCGGCTCGAACTCGCAGAGTTCGCAGCATCTCCAATGCGGTTATGCTTGCACATTCGCTGAAGGAGGTCAAGGGCGGTCCCTCTCCGCGCGGGAGTCTGGGCTCCCTTCACTCCCCCCGCGACCTATGCAAACGGCCCCGTCACGAGTCACAATAGGAGAGAATCACGCGTTAAGGATTTCCCTTGGACATAAAACACACCAACCGTCTCCTCCACGAAACCAGCCCGTACCTGCTCCAGCATTCCCGTAACCCAGTGGATTGGTATCCCTGGGGAGAAGAGGCGCTGAAGAGGGCCAAACAGGAAGACAAGCCGATCCTTCTGAGCATCGGCTATTCGGCCTGTCACTGGTGTCACGTGATGGAGCACGAATCGTTCGAGAACGAGTCCATTGCGCGGGTCATGAACGAGAACTTCGTGTGCATCAAAGTCGACCGTGAAGAGCGACCGGACCTTGACCATATCTACCAGAGGGTCGTCCAGATTCTCGGGGGGCAGGGAGGGTGGCCGCTGACCGTCTTCCTGACACCTGACCAGGAGCCTTTCTGGGGGGGCACGTACTTTCCTCCGGAGGACAGCCGCGGTCGGCCTGGATTCCCTCGGGTGTTGCGCGCAATCGCTGACCACTACCGGAAGGAAAGGAGCAAAGTCCTCCGAACGGCGACCGAGATCAAAAGCGCCCTCGATCGAGTGGGCGACCTCGGAGTCACAGGACAGGTGAAGGGCGACCTCAGCCTTGTGTCAAAGGCAGCGGAGAAGCTCATGGCGGGGTACGAGCCCGTCCATGGTGGCTTCGGGACCCAGCCCAAGTTCCCCAACGCCAAGAGCCTTGAGCTGCTCTTGCGACATTACGCAAGGACGGGCGACTCTGCCTGGCTCAAGCCTGTCACGCACACGCTGCGGTGCATGGCGGAAGGCGGCATCTACGATCAAGTCGGTGGGGGCTTCCATCGCTACTCGGTGGATGACCGATGGCTCGTCCCGCATTTTGAGAAGATGCTTTACGACAATGCCTTCCTGTCCAAGATTCTCCTTGAAACCTACCAGGCGACGAGTGATCAACTCTTTGCGCGCATCGCACGCGAAACGCTGGATTATGTGCTCCGGGAGATGACTCATCCTGAGGGTGGATTCTACTCGACGCAAGACGCCGACAGCGAGGGCGAGGAAGGGAAGTTCTTTGTCTGGACTCCGGGAGAAGTGTTCGAAGTCGTCGGCGATAGAGCCGGGGCGTTCCTGTGCGATTACTGCGACGTAACGGGGCGAGGGAATTTCGAACACGGCAAGAGTATCCTCCATGTCAATCGCCCGGTCCGGGATCTTGCCTTCGAGCGCGAGGTATCCGAAGAGGAAGTGAAGGCGATCATCGCCGAGAGCAAGCGGAAGCTGTTTGAAACCCGGGAGGGAAGGATCAAGCCCTTCCGAGACGAAAAGATCCTCACCGATTGGAATGGCATGATGATCTCATCGCTTGCCCTCGCCGCTCAGGTTCTGAAGGACGAGGGCTACCGATCCGCCGCGCGCGCGGCCGCCGATTTCCTTCTTGGTCATCTCTGCCAGGGAGGTCTCCTCCTCCACACGTGGAAGGAGGGACAATCGAAACTGAACGGCTATCTCGACGACTACGCCTTCCTCACTCAGGGACTGCTCGACCTCTACGAGACCACCTTCGATGCCACGTACCTGACCTCCGCTATCCGGTTGACGGACACGATGGTAAGCGAGTTCTGGGACACCGAGGAAGGGGGCTTCTTCTTCACCGGCCTTCGCCACGAGAAACTGGTCCATCGACCAAAGCAACTCTACGACCACTCCACTCCGTCCGGTCAGTCCGTCGCTGTATTCAACCTCGTGAGGCTGTACTGGCTGACCGGGAAGGAAGACTACCGGGACAAGGCCGAGAAGGTGTTCGATCTCCTCGCGGACTCCATGGAGCAGAATCCTTTCGGCTTCACGAATCTGCTTTGCGCCCTCGATTTCCATCTCTCGCCTCCCGCGACGATCGTCTTGGCGGGGTTCGCTTCT
This sequence comes from Armatimonadota bacterium, assembly GCA_016199605.1. GTDB lineage: Bacteria > Armatimonadota > Abditibacteriia > CG2-30-59-28 > CG2-30-59-28 > JACQGJ01. The sequence continues at coordinate 3,063 of JACQGJ010000303.1, forward strand.
CCAGCGAAAGACGGTTTTCCCCCGGCGGAGGAGAACATGCTCGCGCAGATTCACTCCCGCTACGTTCCCAACAAACTTGTCGCCGCCGTGCCCTCCGGCAACGATCTCTCTCTTCCCCTCTTCGCGGGAAAAACCAGCGTAGGGGGCAAACCGACAGCCTATCTGTGCCGGAACTTTACCTGCACCTCCCCGGTGACTGACCCGGAGGAGCTTGGGCGGGAGTTGGATCGGTAGAGACCGGACAGCCTCGAACCTTGCGCGATCACGCAGAGTAGGCTATCATCCCACCCATCATGAAACGAACCTCGAGGAAGTCCTTCCCCGTTTGGCTTTCAGCCTTGATCCCCTTTGGAGTATGCGCTTTGTCTCGACAACTCTCACCCCCAGCCCATGCCCAGGAACCGCAGAACCTCGCCCGGCTACCCGGCGCGAGGGTCCTCGCGGAGAGCGAACACCGCGACCGATGGGGTCTCGACGGGTGGCACGCCGCCTATGTGATCGACGGGAACCGTGATGGTAAGTCCGACGGATCGCGGATCACCTGTTGGGCCTCTGACAACTGGGAATACACGCACACCCTCGTGATCCTCTTCCCGACCCCTGTGAAAGTCTCGGGGGCTACTTTGTTCTGGGCTGCTCCGGGTGATACTCCGTTGACCTCACGACGTTTCACGGTGGAAGGATTTGCGGAGGGGAAGTGGAGGAATCTGGCAGCCCATGAGTTGGCCCAAGACGAGGCAGCCACGGAGATAGTCTTCGGGGAGGCGAGGGTCGAGGCTGTCAGAGTATCTCAGCCGCCGGACGGCGCGAACCCCTCGGCTGATCGTCGCCTGTGGGTCGCCGAGGTGGAGGTCAAAGGAACACCGATAGCCGCTGGGCAGGCAGTAGCGGTACAGGACCTCGCGGAGCGATTCCGCAAAGAGTTGGCGGACCGCCGTCAGGCGGAAGCGGAGGCTCGAGTGAAGCCGTTGCTGGACACCGTCATGCGGACACCCAAGACACGAGGTTTCATGGGAATCATCAACCGCGAGGACCTGGCGCGAGGACGGGCGAATATCGCCAAACATCCCTGGGCGAAGCACGTTGTGGAGGGCGTGTGCAGCCAGGCAGATTGGTGGCTCGACAAGAGCGATGAATACATCTATTCGTTGATCCCCGCCGAGAATCCCCGAGCCTTGTGCCCGTCCTTCGAGAAGGGCTGCCCGATTCACGGCGGGGCCCGAAACAGCTTTACCGCCACGATGGACGCGCCTTTCCGCTGGAAGTGTAACGTGGGAGGCGAGGAATGGTACGGCGGGGCGGTTCTCAAGAATCCAAAGACCGGTGAAGAGATTACCGTCAAGGATGACGGCTCGGGGTGGAAGGCCCCCGAGGGGTTTTCTCATCCGGGGCTCCGTTACTACTTCACCGCGGCTTACCGATACTTCATCCTGGGCAAGTTGTTCGGCAATCCTTACGAAGGAGACCGGGGCGGAGGCGCTCCGGGCTCCAACGCCGTACACCAGCTCTCTCTGGCCTACGCCTTCACTGGAGACGCTCGGTACGCGCACAAGGCGGCGGTGATGCTGAACCGGCTGGCGGAACTCTACCGCTTCATGGACGGGAGCACAGAAGGACCCTCACAGCGACAGGACGGGTACATCGGACAAACCTTCGAACGGTTCTGGGTGCAGATGATTGCCTTATCGTGCGACCTTGTTTGGGACGAAGTCATGAAAGACGACGAGCTGGTGGCCTTCTTCAAAGCCCACGGGGGCGCGGACTATGACGGCGATGGAGTCGCCTCTCCGAAAGACGTCGCATACAACCTGCAGCGCAACCTGCTGGGCTACATCTACGAATACGTCCACCGGTTGATGCCGTACCTGGACGGGGATTTCCTCATCTACGAGATGGGAGCGCTGTCTGTTGTAGCGTCAACTCTGCAAAATGCAGAACTCGCCAGGGAAATGCTGGAAGGTGAGTATGGACTGAGGACGCTGCTCTCCACGGAGTTCTTTCGAGACGGAAAGTTTATCTATGACTCCGTCGGCTACAACATCGGAAACGCCCAGGCCGTGGCCTCCCTCGCCGAGTGGATGCACGGGTTTGAGGATGGAGTCTACTGCAAACAGCCGCTCGACCTCTACAACGACCCACGGTTCCGCATGAGTGAGCTGCTGAATTTCTGCAGGTACGTCGATTGCGACGGGAGGACGCCGCAGATCGGAGACTCCGGAGGCTCACGAGGAAAGAGCTTGCGCGCAACCGCTCCCTACAGCATGTACGACGAGCGCGCGTTACTGCGGTTGTCCGCGGACAGACAGTTCTATGCGACCAGCCTTCTGAGCGCGGCCCAGGGAGACCTCGATTCCTTCCGTGATGGAAAGGCTGATTACTGGCTCGTGTTTCATGCAGACGACGCACTGAAGCCGAAGGTCTCAGGAACCCAGCCGCCCGTGGAACCGCGGTCAGAAACCCACTTGTTTCTCGACTCCGGCATTGCCCTTCTTCGCGCGGGTTCTCGTCCGGAATCCCGGTGGCATATTCCCCTGACCTTCAGCAAAGGGAGCTACGGCCACGGTCACCCCGACAAGCTGGCCATCAACCTTATCGCCGCGGGCTACGACCTTTCCGCCGATCTTGGATACCCGACTACCTGGACCGACGTGAAATACGGCGGATGGGAAACAGCGACCGCCAGTCATTGGACGGTCATGTTGGACGAGACCGGCTCCCAGAGCTACGTGATGGGCAAACTGGGGTTCTACGACACGTCGCCGCACCTCGACAGTGTGGAGGCGAGCTGTGAGGCGGCTTATCCGGGCTGCCCGTTGTACCGCCGCACGGTCGCGCTGGTGCGGGAAAGCCCCAACGGTGACCCGTTGTATGCGGTCGATATTTTCCGGGTCGCAGGGGGAAAGGTGCGCGACTATCTGCACCACTCTCTGGGGAATCCCGACGACATGCAGCTTGTGCTCCCGTCGCCTCACGGTGACTGGGCGGTGCAAACGAAAGGCACGCTGGCGGGAGAAGACGTCGAGTTTGCCTCGAAAGGCGGCTATGGCTTCCTCAAGGACGTCAAGCGACTCGCGTATGATGGTCCTTTCTCCGCCGAATGGACGGTGGCCGGAGCCAGTCAGCCGGACCGCTATCTGTGGACTCGCGAGGCGTACGGAGATTGCGACATCGAGTTCTCCGTCACCCGCACCGGCAAAGCCTCCGGGAATCAGGAGCGAGCCGTGCTGGTGTTTCAGGTAGACCCGGCAAACCCCGGCAACCGTCGGCAGACGTGGATCGACGCGGCAGGAACGATGTTGCCGGTCGGAAAGTCAGTGCGGATGCGCGTGCAAGTCCGCTCCGGCAAGGCCACGGTGAGCCTCGACGGTCAGGTCGTGGAGCGCGCCACGGAGGTTATTGGCGCTCCCCCGGCGCGCGGCCGTGTGGGCTTCCTGCACTACTACAATTACTCATACCTCTACGACGACTTGACGATCACTCCAGCCAACGACAATGTCGCGCCGGTGAAGGCGGACTCACGAGTCCGAGACGACTTCCTGAAACCCCTCGACCAAAAGGTGTGGGATCGGATTGAGCCAACCTACTGC
>JACQGJ010000291.1 GCA_016199605.1 Armatimonadota bacterium
GAGGGCTGCCTCGCAGCCGATAAACTCCGCGATCTTCTGCTCAAGCTCCAGGTGGCAAGTCATTGTGCCGCAGATGAACCGCACGGAAGCCGTCCCCGCGCCAAACTTGCTCAGCCCTTCCTGTGCCGCGGCCACTACGCGGGGATCGCTCGCAAGCCCCAGGTAGTTGTTACTCGAGAGGTTCAGGACCTCGCGTCCGTTCATGACTACGTGCGCGCCTTGAGGGCCCTGAAGCTCGACCGCCTGCTTGTACTGCCCGCTGGCCCGAAGCTCGGCAAGCTGCTCTTGCAGCATAGCGACCATCACCTGGGTTGACATTCAGAACTCACCTCCAGTGGCTGCGTGCAGTCTTTCAAAAACCCCTTCCCGGCTATCTTGGAGAGGGCTGTTGCGAGACAGTTGCACTGTCGAGCCACGCCTGGAGGCTCGACAGTGCAACTGTCTCGCAACAATCGGTTTGTCGCGGAACGTATCTACGAATCGATGTACTAAGGGTGCAACGGCCCGGATATCTCCACTGGATGGAGAGCTCCGTGATCGTCCAGGGCCTCAGCCGGCACTTCGTCGCCGTGCGGCAGCATCACAATTTTGCACGCCTGCCCCGCTGCCAGCAGGTGCATCGCCTGGTCGATGTCGTCCAGTGCAAGGACGTGAGTGACCAGAGGACGTAGATTGACCACTCCACTTTCCAGCAACCAACGCGTGCGATACCAGGTCTCAAAAATCCGGCGTCCGTTCATAGCGTAGACGGTAACGTTCTTGAAGATCATCTTCTCCGCCACGTCAATCTCGACGGGACGAGCGGGAATGCCGAAGAGGGTGACTGTCCCTCCGTTGCGAACCACCTCAAAAGAATCTTTGATCGCGGCCGCCGCGCCGGACATCTCCAGGACGATGTCCACGGGATAACCATCGTTGAAATCGAGGATCTTTTGAACTGCTGAGTCTCTGCTCGCGTTGACCAGCCCCGTCGCGCCCATTTCCTGCGCGAGGTCGAGCCGGTAGTCGATGACATCGGAGGCGAAAACTCCCGCTGCTCCGCTCGCCTTGACAATCCCGATGCTGAACAACCCAATCGGGCCGCAGCCGAAAATCGCCACCGATTGTCCGGCGAGGTCGTGGGCCATGGTGGCGAAGACCGCGTTGCCAAATGGCTCCTGCAACGTGGCGATCTTCGGCTCCAGCAATCTGCGGTTGTTCAGCCAGACCACGCTTTCGGGAACCGCCACGTATTCCGCGAAACAGCCCTCTCGATCCACTCCGAGTATCTTGGTTCGAGGACACATGTGGGCCTGACCTGTTCGGCATTGAAAACACATACCGCAAGTAACGTGGCTTTCCGCGGAAACGAACTGTCCCACGCGGACGTTGTGGACTTCGTCGCCCACCTCAACAACGGTTCCGCAGAACTCGTGGCCGAGAGTGAGAGGCGGCTTGAGGCGCTGCTGACTCCACTCGTCCCATTTGAAAATGTGGAGGTCCGTGCCACAGATGCTTGCGGCTTCTACTTTGACGAGTACTTCCTTGCGACCGAGGGAGGGTATCGGGATCTCCGCCAACTCAAGTCCCGGCTTGGCCTCCATCTTGCGAATAGCTTTCATGGTTCCCGGCATGTCCTGTCACCTCAGGAGAAAGGTTGTGACCGGCGCGATTCTCAAAGCGCATCCTCGCCTGAATCCCTTAGACCGTGCTGAAAAAGCCACGGGTGGATTAGCATCTACCCCTACCGTAGACCGTGGTCCGTGTAGAGTCGTAGGGGTTGATGCTAATAAACCTGCCGGAAGGCCGGTATGAGAGGGCTTTTCCAACACGTTCTTATGTCTTCTTCGCCCTCTTGTCCGCATTCCCTCTTCCTGTGTGAAACAGTTATAATGCTTCCCCGTTGAACAGACCCTACCCACAAAGGATTCCACAGCTTGCTATCGAGGTCCCCATCGCACGCGACAGACTCACGGCGCGACGCTTCACCGGCGAGCTCCAACGTCTCTTCCGCTAACGCTTTCGCGAACCAGCAAATGGAACTCCGCCCCGTTCTCCTCACGTTGTTTCTGTGCGCCTTGTGGGGTGGGCTGGGACCCAGCATCAAACTCTCCCTGCAAGGGATGCCGCCTGTTGCCCTTGCAGGATGGCGGTTTCTGACGGGATTGCTGTGCCTGCTTTTCTGGTGCCGGGTCAACCGCCTCACTTGGTGGCTGCCGAAGAAGCATCACAAAGCCCTCGTCGGATTTGCTCTGATCTTCGTCACTCAAATCAGCCTCCTCAACCTCGGCACGAGCCTGACCTCCAGCAACCACTCGGTGGTCTTTCTCAGCACCAATCCGGTTTTCGTTGCGCTGATCGCTCACTTCCTCATCCCGAATGATAGTCTACACTCCTGGAAGGTCGGGGGGCTTCTCCTCGCGTTCGTGGGCCTATGCGTGATCTTCCTCGACGGGGGTCATGTTCCCGCCGGCAATCCACTCGTTGGTGACTTGCTTGTTCTGAGCAGCGGATTCCTCCTGGGCGTGATCCAGGTCTACTCGAAGTTTCTCGTGCGGGACCTGAATCCTTACCAGGTCATTATCTGGGAGTTGGCGTACGGCGTGCCGTTGTATTTTGCGCTCAGCTTCCTCTTTGAGCGGGACGCGGTCTATCACCTGACTCCGTCGGTGATCGGGGGGGTCCTCTACCAGGGGATTGTCATCGCCGCCTTCAGCTTCGTCACCTGGACCCGTCTACTCCAGCGCTACGCCGCAAGCAAGATGAGCGCCTTCCAGTTCACGACACCGGTCTTCGGCGTGATTCTCAGTTGGCTGATCCTTGGTGATTCCGTCTCCTCCAGATTCGCGATAGGAGTCGGGCTGGTGGCCGCAGGGATCCATCTGGTGTCGAAAGCCAACGGTGAGCGCAAGCCACCCTGACCCAACCTCTGCTCCAAGAGGGCTGAAGAAGCCCAACCTTCCTTCCTCCCAACACCCCTCCCGAAAAAGATATTTCCCGCGACCGCGAGATTTGGCTCTGGGTCGGTCGGAAGGGGTCCTCCCGGAAGCGAATAGCAACAACTTTGATTCCGGCGTCCGGACAACGTACATAAGCACGCCGATGATTTACGCAAGGATTCCGACGACTTACACAGGCACGTGTACGGTGTCGCCACGCAAATTCCAGCGAGAAAGGAGGTGGAAACCATGGCAGCAAAGCAACCGCAGCTCTTGGACGCACAGTACCGGGAGTTGATCCCGCTCTCAATCAAACACCGCGACGAGAATGCCGCGGACGCGGTGATTGCCGGTGTGACGACGGCGAAATGAAAGGCCTACTTGGTGGGCGTTATCGACGGCATCGACTTCGCCGACGCGAAAGACCAGGAGGCGGCGGAAGCCGATGCGAAGCGGGACGTGGGGGAGATCGGGACCGATACCCGCTTCTCCAGTTACATCAACTGGATCAAAGCGCAGTTCGGCCTAAATTCCCCGGAGGCCAAGTCGCTGGCCAAGCGCGGCCGAGGCAGCTCGGGCGGCGGCAGCAAGACCCCCAGCGCCCGCAGCAACCCCGCGCCGAAGTAACCGCGGTCCACTCGCCGCGACAATTGACGCGAACTCCCGTCGGTGGTATCTTCTCCGCTGACACCGGACGGGAAGAAACGCAAGCGGGAGTCACTAAATGGATCAGGCCATCCACAACAAGATCGTCTCCTTCCTATGGGGCATTGCCGATGACGTGCTCCGCGACCTCTTCAAGCGTGGCAAGTATCCCGATGTCATCCTGCCCATGTGCGTCCTTCGGCGTATGGATGCCGTGCTGGAGCCGACGAAGAAGGCCGTCCTTGAAGCCAAGGGGTTTCTCGACGCCCAGGGGATAACCGAACAGGAAGTGGCGTTGCGCAACGCTGCCGGGCAGGCGTTCTACAACACCTCCCGGTTCACGCTGCGCGAC
>JACQGJ010000016.1 GCA_016199605.1 Armatimonadota bacterium
CGATTATCCTCATTGCGGCGAAGATCTGTTCAGGGAACGAAGCGGCTGTCCGCTCGTTCCAGAATGTCGAGTACCTCCACGACCCTCCGCGTCCGCAGGATGTTGTCGACAGTGTGACCTGGATGCTGGCGCGAGAGCAAAGCGCGGCCTGAGGGGGTGGATTGTGGAGGAGTCCGAGGTTTACCGCCTCTGTGAAGGCGTGCCTCCCTGAGGCGCGGGACGAGTTCGTCTCGACGTGCCGCTGACGGATCGGGAGGTGAAATCCTCCAACCGATCTGCGACCATGCCACCCACGCGCAGGCGGCAAAATCCATCGGGCCGAAAGAGAAATCCATCCCTCGGCCTCTGGTTAACAACCGGAGGAAACCCCACGCGCAATCCACGCCTGAAGCCCTTGCGTTGGACTTTCAACGCGGGCTCCTCCGAGGAAGGATTCGCGCCGACTTGATTTTGGTATTTCTTCCATCTTGACAGAATACGCTTCGTTGCTGTTTACTGACTCCGACTTGCTCCTGCACATCACTTGGATACAAGGGAAAGCGAGCAGAAGATTCCTCTCGCTGAACGGCGTTGCTTTGGCGGAGCAGGACGCGTGTCTCAGACGGGTGTGCCGTTCATCCAAGACGCAACCAGATAATTCATGGGGGCAATCCGACCTCTCGCCTGCATGACGAAGTCGCGGACCTGTGGCATGGTCTTGTAGGACACGGATTGTTTACAGTACGACTGCTTGAAAAGAAAGGTTGAATGTCAAATGTTTGGCAAACTGAGCCGTAGGGTAACTTTGGGATTTGGTCTGGCATTTCTGTCCTTGGTCGGGCTGTGCAGAACCGCGGTTGCCGTTCCGGCTGCGCCGGGTGCAGCCACCGTGAAACAGCCCGATGGGACAACTATCACCATAGTTCTTCGCGGCGATGAGTATTGCCACTGGAACGAGGATGCCCGCGGCTACGCCATCGTCAAGTCGCCGAGAACGGGGTTCTGGGTCTACGCGCGGAGACAGGGAAACCGCTTGACAGAAACCAACCTGAAAGTGGGAAAGAGCAACCCTGTGGCTGCGGGGCTGAACAAGCCTAATCCGTCCCAACTCCTGCAACAGCCCTCTGCGGCCCGAGGGCCGGCGCGCTCACCCCAGCGTACACCCACCACCGGCACGATGAAGAACCTCGTCGTGCTCGTCGCCTTCTCGGACAAGTCCGGAGAATACACCCAATCCCAATTCACGTCCCTCTTCAACGACATCGGCTACACCACCGATGGGGCCGTGGGTTCTGTCAAAGACTTTTACAAGGAGATATCCTATAATGCGCTGACGGTGAACTCTACCGTCACGGCCTGGGTGACCCTCGACAACGGCTACGCCTACTATGGGGCCAACTCCGGTGGCTTCGACGTTCGCCCACGGGAGATGGTACAAGAAGCCCTTGCAAAGCTGGAGGCGGCTGGCTTCGATTTCACAACCGTCGACGGAGACAATGATGGATGGGTGGATGGTCTCGATATCATCCATGCCGGCGGCGGCGAAGAATATGGTGGGAATGACTCGAATTACATCTGGTCGCACAAGTGGGAGTTGTCCAGCACAGTCACCTACGATGGGGTGAGGATGAAGCCGTATCACACCGAACCCGCCCGTCGCGGGTGGGACAGCAGCCCGTCAACCCAGGGCATTACGAGAATCGGCGTCATCTGCCATGAGACCGGTCACTTCCTTGGCCTGCCGGACCTCTACGATTATGGCTACGACAGCGAAGGGGTCGGTGACTTCTGCCTGATGGCAGGGGGCAGTTGGAACGGGGATTACGGCACAACCCCCGCCCACATGTCGGCTTGGTGCAAAACCACACTGGGTTGGGTCACGCCAACGGAGATCACCTCAAACGGCACCTACTCGGCGGCGCAAGTCGAGACAAACCAGCAAGTCTACAAACTGCACGGCAGCTTCTCCTCCTCGAACGAGTACTTCCTCCTGGAAAACCGGCAGGGAACGGGGTTTGACGCAGGGCTTCCTGGCCCCAACCGAGGACTCCTCATCTGGCACATTGACGAAAACCAACCGGACAACGACGACCAGACTCACTACATGGTGGACGTCGAGGAGGCAAGCGGGACCCAGCACCTTGAGCTCAACCAGAATGACGGTGAGGATTCGGACTACTTCCGCTCGGGAAACGCTACCCAGTTCAACGGCTCAACAAGCCCCGATAGCAGGAGCTACGCCGGCTCGGACCTGGGCCTGGAAATCACTGATGTAGGGGCTTCCGGCGCAACGATGGCTTTCACGATAGGCGGAGGCTCCACAGAACCGGTTTTGTCCATCCAAAGCAAGACCATTGACGACTCTGCCGGGAACAACAATGGTGTTGTCGACCCGGGTGAAACGATTTCCATGAGTATAGTTCTGGCGAACAGCGGCGGCGCGGCAGCGACCGGTGTGAGTGCAGTGCTTTCTACCAGCACACCCGGCGTGACCATAACCCAGCCGGACTCCGCCTATCCCGACATCGCTGTCTCCGGCACTGGAACCAACAGCACGCCGTACAAGTTCAGAGTATCGGGTTCCGTAACCTGCGGCACGGTAATCAACTTCACTCTCGCCGTGACAAGCAACGAGCGGAACTTCTCACTTCCGTTCCAGGTACCCACAGGAACAACGCAAACGAATACCGTGTTTTTCGACAACATGGAGTCAGGAACGGGGAACTGGACCCATTCCGCAAGTTCTGGGTCAGACACCTGGGCCCTGGTGTACGATTCGAACGCGAAAAGCCCCACCCGCTCCTGGCATTGTGACGATATCGATACGGTCAGTGACCAAAGGCTGATTACGATACCCATAGCGATCCCTCCCGGAAGCAACCAGCGGCTGCGATTCTGGCATACCTACCAATTCGAAAATGGTTATGACGGTGGCGTGATTGAGATTTCCACAAACGGCGGAGGCTCTTACACCAACCTCGAATCACTGATCCTGTCTGGCGGCTACACCCGAACGATCAGCTCAAACTTCCAAAACCCACTGGCAGGACAACGCGCCTGGTCCGGGGGCGCTATAGGCGGCATGACGGAAGTTGTCGTGGACCTGTCTCCTTTCGCAGGGCAGAACGTGATCCTCAGGTGGCGAGCCGGCACTGATATCTCTCTGTCAGCCCTGGGATGGTACATCGATGACGTGAGAATCACACAGGACGAGTTTATCTGCAGTTTTCTCCCCTCCGTCTCCATCAGCATCGGCTTGAGTATCGCAGAAAAGGATAGCGGGACCTCCGATGCAGATTTTACGGTCACCCTTTCAGAACCAAGCGGCTCGGTCGCGACGGTTGATGTGACAACCTCCGATGGTACGGCAGTCGCTGGAAGTGACTATGTGGCTCTCCCGGCAACGACGGTGACCTTCAGCCCTGGAGAGACTGTGAAGACGGTCACTGTCCAGGTCAAAGGAGACACTGTCGATGAGGCGGACGAAACCTTCTCGGCCAATCTCAGC
>JACQGJ010000288.1 GCA_016199605.1 Armatimonadota bacterium
ACCCACCGGCACACGTGCGATGAATCGCACTACTACAAAAGTTATTTCGGAGGAGACTAAAATGGACAGAGAAACAAACGCTACCAGTCGTACCTATCTTGAGACCTTCGATGACGGTCCCGGCGGGTGGGCCGCCGACCTGCGGCGCCCGCTTCCCGTATGGGACGGCGTCGCCTATTGCCACGGTCCCTGGTCGGTGGACGCGAATCACGCGCCGCCGGGCGCGGGGTATCTACACTTGTTGATGTACCTGGTCACGCGTGAAGCCCTGGTTGAGCCTGCAATCAGAGCTTACGGCGAAAACCGATTCATCGCCGGGAACTACAGCACCGACCTGACCAACGCGAAGCTGACCGTTCGCCTGCGAGGGATGATGGACCTCACGGGGCCGCTCTGCAACAATGCTCCCTACGAACCTCGACCGGACGTCGGGGGAGCGCAACTGCTGCTGCTTGTTCAGGGGCACGTCCAGGGGCCGCCCGAGACGACCCCCAATTTCATCCTCACCGGACAACCGTTTCAGATAACGAAAGACTGGTCCGAGCAAACCGTCCATCTCGTTCCCGATCCGGCCCAATGGACGTGCCTCGGCGCGAGGCATGACACCACTTATGTTTACGGCTACGGGGACATCGCCGAGGTTCTACGGGATGTGAACATAGACCTCCTCTTCGTCCTCTTCCCGCTGACCATCGTGCCCCTCGGGGAAGTGTCGGGTCTCCACCGACAATGGGCGATGATAGATTACAAAGTGGACATGCAGCACCTCCCCAGAGGACTGGTTATGTTTGACACCGTGAAGATCGAGTATCCGGGGTGAGGGGAGCGACATACAGCAACGTTGATGTACTCGTTACTTGGACTCTACACTTGCCGGTCGTATCAGGACCGGATGTGAGACGAGGTGCATGAAATGATTCGTAGCGGGGAAGTCCCGGATTTCAGATTTCTGCGTTAGGGGTCGGATGCTTGCATTATGCACGGACGCTTGGACATCCAGGACATCCTGTTCATGATGGAGTGCCTCTTTATCTGGTACTGCGTGGTTGCTTTTCACGAAGCCGCTCACGTTGTTGCCGGACTGTGGGTTGGTTTTCGGTTTGAATCAATCTCCGTCGGCCCGCTGAGGATATACCGAGACGGGGATTGTTTTCGAGTGGGTACGAGCGCGGACACCTTCCCGTTCAACGGTAGCGCTCTTTGCTTCCCCGAGGATACCAGAGACCTTCGCCGCCGGCTCACGGCGATGATTTTGGCGGGACCCGTGGCCGACTTCTCATTGGCTCTGCTCTCGTGCCTGTGGCTGCTGTCGCGCCGGCTCCTGCACCTTGGTGGAGAGAACCTCTCAACAGCGGAAGCCTCGGTGGTCTATCCGTTGGTGGCCATGTCTATCTTCATCCTGGTGTCTAACGATATCGGAGTGCTCTTTAATTTTGGACGACCCAGCAGCAGCAAGTTCGATCTGATTCGGGCCCTGCGTATTGTTGGTCGGAGTAAAGAGAGCGACAACGAATGTGCCGCCGTTGTCCTTCTTGCAGCTTTGCTGAAGGATCGCCATATTCGCCGTATCGATCCCGGCCTCGTGGAACGGGCAGCTACTCTCTACACTGAGGGTGAAGATGACCATTCTCGTCTGTGGCTTGCTTACTACAGTGACCTGATCACTGAGAAGATCCACCTTGCAGAAGAACACTTGAGCCAATGGATGCAATTGTCAGATCGCCTCCCTCGGGATAAACGAATTGCTTTGCTTACTGAAGCTGCATACTACACCGTGACCTACAAACACGATATCGCGGGAGCCAGAGCGCTGTGGCAACAGGCAGAAGACCTGGCGGCAAATCCTACGGAGGCTTGAGGCGCTGAAGGCAGAGTAAAGAGTCTGAACTTGCTGTGGAGAGGACCCCTTCACTTGGATAGCTTCTTTCCCTGGAGATGCCTCCGTCGCCGCCGCCACGGGAACAATCAACAGGAATGCGGGTCTAAGGAAAACGAACCCGCGCCGACTTCGCGGCAGAAGGAGGTAGTTATGATTCCGTGCTTTCCATCTCTCGCGTTCTTTCGCCAGCTATCGTTTGTAGTGTTGCTTCTTTCGCTTCCCTGGCACTCCATCAGTTTCGCGTCGCTCGCAATGGAGGACCGCCTCGGCAGAATCACAGACACGCAGGGACTCGTCGCAGTGAAGCCCATCATGAGTGAAAGGTGGACTTCTGTGCATGAAGACCTGCTCTTGCAGCGGGGCGACTGGCTACGCACCGACCCGCGCGGCGCGAACGCCGCGGAAGTGCGACTCTCGAATCAAACGCGCCTCATCCTCGGACCGGGAACGCTGGTCGAGTTGATTGAGCCAACGGAGATTCGATTGGTGAATGGCGAAGTGGAGGTGACCACGCCGAAAGGGACCGGGGTTCAACTCCTCGCCCCCGGCGACGCGAAAGAGAGTATCGAAGGAACGCAGGTGTTCCGCGTGCGGGACGAGAAGCTGACACGTCTCACCTCGGAACCCAACTGGCTGCGAGGCTTCAAGGGCGCCATCGTCACCGAGTCGATGGGGTCGCTGCTGGCCAATGTCGAGGGGCGCAATGTTCCGCTGACCGTCGGCTACCACAAAGTCACGGTCGACGTCCGCGACCAGATCGCGCGAACGGTCATTGAAGAGTCCTTTGTGAACCACACCAACGGAACGCTTGAAGGCGTGTTCTACTTCCCCTTGCCTCAGGACGCTTCGATCACCGGTTTTGGCATGTGGATCGGTGATCAGTTGGTGGAGGCCGATGTCGTTGAGAAGGAACGCGCGAGGGAAATCTACGAGACCATCCTGCGGGAGAGGCGCGATCCGGGACTGCTCGAATGGGAAGGCGGCAACATCTTCAAGGCGCGGGTGTTCCCTATCTGGGGCGGGTCGGAAAAGCGGATCAAGATCAGCTATACGC
>JACQGJ010000277.1 GCA_016199605.1 Armatimonadota bacterium
ACTTCGGGGCGTGTTGCCAAGAACTCAGCAGACCGGAGATCCTCATGGGCATTCAATCCTGCATGAGACATCCCGAGGTGGAATAGATTGCCTGCCAGCGCCTGTTGCCCCTCATATCCTGCGCCGCCACGGTCGGACCAGTTGAGCAGGTCGGTCGAGAAACACACATATCCTCGCTTCGCCAGTTCGTCTCCGATCCAACGTCCGCCGTAACACTCCTCCACCCACTGCTTCGCAGAGTCGAGTTTCGCCTGTGGCTCGTCCCACGGCTGGATCACCTTCTCCTTACCGATGTCGAACCGCGCGCCGTGGTCGTGCAGACACAGCACCCCGGGGAATGGCCCCTTCCCTTTAGGCACGAGCATGAAGGCGAGCACGCGGCTATCGCCGGTGACGTTGAATACCACCTTGCGGGCCACGTAGGTTCCTCGATCCTGTTCAGCAACAATCTTCGCATCAAAAGGCGCGGCGGGAGGCGGAGTCAGCAGGCACTCCATCACCTTCGCCCGCGCCGACTTCCGCCACGCTGGGAAGCTCTTGAACTTGCCCGACAACCAAGACAAAGGAAAGGTGAGACGGTCTGCGAGTTTGTCGCTGAAGACGGGGAGGCTGTCTTGAACTCCTGTTGTCTGGTAGTTCATTGCGTTCATTGTTTCTTCTTCAGAGGAGGATGTTGTCAACGCCGAGGCCAGGAGGCATGGCATTAGGACAATCTCAAGGAACCCTCGCAAAATGAACACTCCCCTCGGCAATCGCACTTTGTGGTGGGGCGTGAAAGTCCCTTTGCGCCCCCTCGGGTCTTCCTCTCGCCGACAGGCTGTCCCGAACACGACATAGGCGCAAAAGGACTTGCCGCCCTACGATGCTTATCATCACTGCGTCCTCGGCTTCGCTCCCGGAAAATCCTTCACCACTCGCGCCAGTAGCGCGCCGGCATCATTCTTCATCGCATAGACCTTCACCCTCCACCGCCGCTCAGCCGATGGCGCGTTCGCGGGTACCCAGGGCGGGTTGTTGTGCATGCAGTCGTGCCAGGCTTGCGCCATCGTGCTCGCCGAGCCGTTGGCAATCGCCGTGAGCCACTTGCCGTCGCGTGAGACAGTGCCAACAATAGGTGTCGTGTAGCGATCCGTGCTGTAGTCCGCCCAAGAGGTGGGACCTGCTTGCGGGATCTGCTGCCACGTGCCGCAATACATCTGAACCCAGGGAGGGTTGTTGTACTGGTCCTCCGCCGGACGGCAGGGAATCTTGCGGCGTTCAGTCTTGTCGAGGAAGGTTACCCCTTTGTCGGTAAAGAGGAAGCAACGCTTGATGAATTCGGGATAGGGGTCGGGCGCGCTGGAGAAGTTAGGCGCGCGGCGCAGTTGCCAGCACAGGTTGACGAAAGGAAGGTTCGCGGGCAGCGTCCCCTCGCCAGGCTTCTCCAATTCCATGCGTGCGACGAACTCGACAGCGTCCGGTTCGGGATTCACCGTGGTGAGGAGCAGAACCCCCTGCGCGTCGTTGACCCGATGACGCAACTCCAGTTTGCCACTGCCGAGGTCGCGCACATCGAGGAACGTCACGTTGCTCTCGTAACACCACGACTCGCAGGTGAAGTCTGGCACGTTGGGGAACACCGCCCGAACCATCGTCAGCGTCTTGCCGGGACTGAAGACATCATCTTGCCAGACGCTCAGGGTCGGGAGGTTCTTTGGTTCAGGGTTGGTCGCGGTGACATACATTTTGGATTCCTTCCCTTGTTGGCATTGGCTACGGTCCGTCGATGCCATCCACGAGGTAAAGACGATCAACGCGCAAGACAATTCCCGGGCTCTTCCCATGTTTCGTTCCTTCCGATTCTTTCCTTCACTTCGGCAGGCCTTGATTCCTCCGTAGTTTACCGCGATGTAGACAAGACGGCAATGCGGAGGGGAACAATGGAGTAGGTCGTCGGGGTGTGGTTTCTGAGCGGTCAAAGAGATCACGGCCATGCAGATTGGGCCCGCAAAGGCGAACGGGCGGACTATCGTCGCGCGCCTGCGCGTCCTCTCTTATCGCGATGTCCAGGTACTGTGCCATTTCGCTGCCCGGCGTTTCAGTCACACCCAAGACAGTTGGTGTTTGTTCTCCCGCCAAAGTCACTTCTCTCCCCACGTTCTTGCTGAACGGCGACCTGATGGACACCACCGAGGGTCGTCTTCACCAACTGCCTACCGCATTGTTTTGCTTGCTCCTCCATGAGGTCCATCACGCCCACAAGCTTCTTCGTTGTCTCAGCGTTGAGATCAGCGTAGTCATGCGTGTTGTGCGTGAACGGCACACAGGCGACAATCCTGGCCTGTTCCTCGAATTGCCACTTCAGACTTTCAGCGATCATCTCACGATGCTGGTGAGATTCCCATCCTTCAATGCGTAACTCGTAAGGGACGGTCTCCTCGAGGTCCCGCCACTTTGATGGATGGCATGCAACCGGAACGTTGAGCAGAGACAGGTCCCCCTGCAGAAGCCGGTTGCCCGGGTGCGTCCAGTAAGGATAGGGTGGCGACCCATCCCACATGGCGCGACGGCTGAGATATCGACGCCTGGGACCGGAGTTGCTCGCATGAGTGAAGCCCAAGTCTGCCAGGATCGGGAA
>JACQGJ010000278.1 GCA_016199605.1 Armatimonadota bacterium
CCGTTCGTCCAGGAGTTGCACTCCTGGACGGGCTATGAGGCGCGAGTTCGACTCGCCCATCCCATCGGCAGAGGGCAGTAGAACTGCCGATTCATAGTTGCGTACAAGAGTGCTCGAACTCACAGAGTTGGCAACTCCTGGACGAACGGAGTCTATTTTCTCAGGAGACACGCTCCGGTTCAAGGAGGATTCGCACCTACTCGAGGCGAAGAAGCAGAGCGTTGCTCACCAAACCAGACCCGGCATAAAGAAGGAGTCTCTTCCATGTTTGAAGCGATCAAAGGTCTCACCGACAGCCAGATCGAGCAGATTCGCAGCGCCACCGAGGATATCCTGGAGACGAAGGGCTTTCACGTAACTCACCCCGAGCTTAAGCGCCTGTGCCGCGAGGCGGGTGCAATCGTGGATGACCCCGACGACACCGTCCGCTTCCCCACCCCCCTCCTTCATGACCTCCTCGCGCACGTACCATCGCAATATGAGATCGCCGACTGCAAAGGAAACCTGACGACCATCGGAGGAGACCAGCAGGTCGGTCTCGGCATCGTCACCGATCCCTGGATCATCGATTGGGAAACCCAACAACCTCGCCGGCCGTGTATCGACGATATCCGCAAGCACACTACCCTCCAGCAGCGTCTCCCCCTCGTGAAGTCAACCAGCCGAATGGACTTCCCTGTCACCGACGTTGAAGGACCAACCTCCAGTTTCCGTGCTCTTGAGGAGTGGTTCCTCCTCCAGGACATGCACCTGTCGGTGTTCGTCACCTCCATCGAGAGCCTCGAGCAATACTATGATATCGGGCGTCTCATCCTGCGGGGCAGGGACCTCAAAGGCAGCAAGCTCATGACCGTCGCCGTCGCTCCTCTCTCCCCTCTCGGCTTCACGGACATGAACGCGGAACTCCTGCTGAGGACCTGCAAGTATGACTTCACCGTCGTCCCCACCGTCTGTCCCATGGCCGGCACGACTTCTCCCTACACCCTCGCCGGTACGCTTCTAATGGGGAACGTGGAAAACCTCTTCGTCGCTGCGTTATCGCAGGTCGTGAACCCAGGCAACCCGTTCCTGTACTCCTTCGGCCCGTCAGTGGCGAACATGCGATCCGGCCACGACCAATACTACACGCTCGATAAAGTCCTCTGGAAGATGGCCGGTGTACAAATGGGAAAGTCATATCGCTGGCCCACCGTCGCAGAGAGTGGCGGAACGATGACCTTCCGCTACGACCAGCAAAACGCCGCGGAGGGCATCCTCTTCATGCTTGTGGCTCACGCGTCCGGAGCGAACATCCTCGCCGGCTTCGGCTCCAACTACAATGCGATCGGCATGTCCGCCGAGATGATCCTCATCCAGACTGCCTGGCTGGAGTCGGCCCGATTCCTGAAGCGGGGCATCCAATTCGACGACCATCGTCTCGGCGTGGAGACTATCAAGTCCGTCGGCAGTGGGGCGAGCTACCTGATGGACGACTTGACCCTGGAGTTCCTGCGCGGCGGCGAGTTCTTCACCAATGACCTTTTCGACTTCTCAGGTGGCTTTGAGGAGAGCAAGTCTCTACTGGAGCGCGCCCACGAAAAGGTCGAAGAGTTGTCGGCGAACCCGACCTCTCCACACCCGCAGGATCTCCAAGCAGAGATCAAAGACTACTTCGCCCGCCTGTACGCCCGACTCGGCGAGGCCTGAGCGGTCCCTGGCATGGGACTGGTGGGAGGTGCGCTGCCGTTGTGACGTTCCGAGTCCCACCACCTCAGTTCGACGTGCCCGGCTTTCGGACGATGGGAGCGACCCCACCGATGTTGCCCGCCGCGATGGACTCCAGCCGTTTCTGGAGTCGTTTGAGGTACAGGTCGGGTGGCTCGGGCAAGGGGATGGGTGAGGTCTTCCGCGGCACGACTCTCTCGAGTCGTTCGAGGGCGACTTTGGCATTCGTCACCTCACCACAGTCGAGGTCCTTCAAACGATAATCGGGCGGCAGGCTGTTGTGCCAGTTGCTGTGATTCTCGATGAAGCGCAGGATCAGGGCCAGCGAGCCGCGGGTCTTGCGGTCGGCGATGAGGCCCGCGTATTCGTCCAGCACTTTCTCCGGCGTCAACTCGTGAGAGTGACACATCCTGCCAAAGGCGTAGATGTTTAGCGGCTCCGCAACCACGCCGAGGCTGCTCGCGTTGGCCACGAGACCGTCGAGACCGATCCGGTGGGCGTGGTCGATGATCGCGCGCAGGTAGCGGGTCTCTGCTCCGGCTTGTCCTCCACTTGCGACGTTGTTGGGCGTGATGAAGCCATCGTCGATCTCGTCCACCAGGAAGTACGGCCACCCGTAAATGGGCCTGACGCCGCGGTCGTGGAGTCTCTTGACCTCGGACGCCGACGGGAAGAGCTCTGGCTTGACCCCGGCGTCCGCGTAGCAGGCGAGGGTCAGCGAACGATAGTAGTTGTCGAGGGAGAACACGACGCCGCAGTCCGGGCCAAGGAACCTCTTCTCTTCGGCCACGGCCTTCGACAGAAGCACCTGTTTCCGCCAGAACTCAAGGCCAAAGGGAGTGGGGGACCCGTCCCATTCCGCGATCGCCCAGAGATTCACTGCGAACTGCGCCTTCGGCGCGTTGGATCGCACGATCTTGTGTACCTCGCGGGCCATGTTGATACAGTCCTGGACTGTGGAACGTCCTTCAGGATCTCCTCCGGGATCGCCAGCGAAAAAGGCAAAGCCATCGGCGCCGTGGAGTCCCTGCACCGCCTGTTTGATGAAGGCGAGACGTTCCTGCAGCAGTTCCTCCTTCAAGGCACAGAAGGTTCCCCCGTTCCCCGTCTCCTCCGGCCCCTTCCACTGCTTCATTCCGGCGAGGATCAAGAGCCAGACCTTGAACCCCGCGTTCTGGGCCGTGCTCACTGCTTGTGCCATGTCTGCGTAATGCGGTGGAAGCAGGTCGGGCCTCCGGGAAAAGCCCACCTCGCAGAACTCGAGGTAGTTGTAGCCGCAAGCCTTGTAGAAATCGTATTGGCGGGATTGATCCTTCCTCACAGGTTCGATATAGAGGCCGACTGTCTCAAACCGATGATCTCGGCGTCCCGGCTTCGGTGAGGGACTGCCGGTCTCCTGTTTCTCATACGATGCCACCGCGTTCACTCCCCATGCTTGTTTAGGACTGTCCACAGCAGGCCAAAGGGCGCTCTGGAAAGCGGCAATCAGTATCGACAAGCAAAGGCCCACTCTCAGGAGTCCCATCGGCGCCAAGGAGCAGCGTTCTTCGGCGAGGTCTGGCGGTCGCCCACGATCAGCGTGCCAGTCCGAGGAAGACTGTGCAACCTTCCATAAGCGGACTTGCATATACAACTCCTTGCGTGGCGAGGTCGATAAGAAGCAACCTGGTTTTGCGACCCTTCAGGTGCTGTGAACTCGCCAGATCTATCGCTACTGTGAGATACCCCTCTCTGGTCCAGCCAAGAAGACGCCATGCCAAGTGACGGTCTCGAAGGACGGCTATTCCCGAACTCCTTCCGGTATGAAGCTGGTGCTTCTCCAGCAAGCCGTCAACCAGATAGAGTATGCTTCGGCCGTCAGGTGAGAACAGGGGCGTCGCCTTGCTGCCCTTCCTGCTGAGAATCCGCAACCGATGACCGTGACGATCGCACATTGCCAACGTGGTTCTCTGATCGCTTCCACTCTCCCTGTACGTGAACACCAGAGTACCTCCATCGGAGGCGTAGCGAATATCACCATACCGTGCGTGCTCCTTGCCCAATCGCTTGGCCAGGTTGGTGACTCGCCATACACTCCTTGTCGAGCCGATCAACGGGGCCTGCTCTTCACCATAGCACGAGTTGGGCGTCACAAAGGAGTGACCTCTGGGCGCCCAAGCCAGATCCACATTACCACATGCCGGACCCTCTCTGCCGATCCGTGGCGCATAGCACTGTCTCGTCCGGCTATTTATGATGGCCAGCCCACGTCCCTCCCATAGGACCCATGTAAAGCTGATGAACTTCCCATCCGCCGACCATCGTGGGGTCGTGAGTGCGAAGGCTTCATCCTTGATCCAAGGGACTGACCAGCGCGGCCCCGGCCACTTCCTGAGAGGAGGCAAGGCATTGGTTTTCCGAATGAGGTATCTCGTCCGACGCGTCTTGAGTTGATGCACCCCAAGCCCGTCCTCCGCGGCGAACGCCAGTTGCTTCTTGTCGCTCGAAAGAGCAACACTCGGCGGCAATCCCTCCAAGGTGTTCCCACTCTCCGGATCCGCCTCTGCATACTCACGGTACTTGAGAATGCTTCTCTGCACAGCCGTTCTGAGATGCCTCTCGTAGACGGTCACTTGGTGGCCGCGCTTCGTAGCGTAGAGTAGGCGGTTCTCGACCAACTGACGGTCCGAGGTCATTCCATGATCGGGTAACCTGGTCACCCAAGAGGTGAGATCTGCCGGCATCGGCTCCACCGAAGACGCTGAGACTATAAGAAGGCTGAGTGCGACGAAGAACCGTTCCACTACTCTCTCCTGGTTCGGTGTTTGGGCTCGGCCAGTGCGTCTCGGCAAGGGACTCGTGAAGCCTGCCGTTTGGTAGTCTGGTGCTGGCCTCTATTCCGACGGGCGCCGACTATGGACCATCTCTTTCCCACCCGGTATACTGGTCCCCGCGGGCCGAGGCGAACCGACCGATGATAGCACACTGAGGGCCCAATGTCACCGCGGATCATGGTGGTCTTGTCGCCCCGCACCCGTTCGTCCAGAAGTTGCACTCCTGGACGGAACTATGAGACGCGAGTTTGACTCGCCCTTCCCGCGGGTATGGCGCAGTCGAACTGCCGCGTCATAGTCACGTCCAGGAGTCCAACTCCTGGACGAACGGGCGTATCAACAGTCACCCTTCAGGAGGCAGAAGTGACCCCACGAGAAATCATCAAACGCAACCTCACCTTCTCCGACCCCGCTCGACTCGGGATGACCTTTGGCGGCGAGGGATGGTTGAATGATATGCGAGGAGGAGGGTTGGCAGCGTCCAGGCTATGGACACAGAAGCGCTGGGTAGAGGGGAACGTGGAATACTCCGATGATGAATGGGGGAACGTGTGGCGGCGAATTGTCGGGATGTCAGCGGGAGGTGAAATCCACGAGCCTGCGCTGAAGGACTGGGCGATGCTGGCCGACCTGCGGCTTCCCGACTACGACGCAGACTACCGCTTCGAGCCTGCTCGTGAAGCCTTCGCGGAGGAGTCTGAACACTACCG
>JACQGJ010000279.1 GCA_016199605.1 Armatimonadota bacterium
CGAACAAAAGAGAACACGATGGTGTCTGCGAGGGGAAGGCGTTTGCCGGCATCCCGCAACAGGCCTTCCTCCCGATCTCCTGGCATTCCCTCCGACGGATAATACTCAACCATGCGATGCGGGTTGACTTTCAGCACGATTCGCTGCTTGGGAATATACTCGGCCATGAGGTACGGTCCACAACCAACCGGATGTCGCGCCAGCTCCTTGCCGTAGCGTTCCACCGCCTCGTGCGCGAGCGGAGTTGTGAAGTGCATCGCCATGAGGTAGCGCAGTTGGGGATACGGCTGGTTCAGCGCAATGCGGAAAGTGTATGGGTCCCTCGGATCGAGTTGCAGCCCCTCGACCGGCGCGGTGTAGTCCGCCTTCTTCCCCGCCTTCTGCCGCTGGCGGTTGTGGGCGACGTAGTCTGAGAAGCCGAGTATCTTGTCTTCAAAGAAACTCATGACCGGACAAGCCACGGAAGGATCGGCCATCCGCCGGAAGCTGTAGAGAAAGTCTGCCGCAGTGATCTCACGCCCCTTGGCTCGCGGAAAGCAGGGATCATCCTGAAACCGCAGACCGTGCTTGAGGCGAAACGTCCAACGCTCTCCCAGCTTACGGATGCGGCCCCCCTTTTCAGTGACCAGGCACGGGTACGACTCGCGTTCCGGCGGCTTGGCGCCCAGGCACAACTGCAGCACGTAAGGATTCCTTTTGAGGTGATGGTACTGATAGTAGGACGGGTAGATCAGGTCAATAATGGCGGACTCACCCACGGTGTAAGACACGGAGGGGTCCAGAGTCTTGGGGTTGTCGCCCAGCGAACTGTACAGAACCGGTCGCGCCGTCTGTCCCGGCGGATACGGATTGTTGCCACAGCCGGCAAGCAGCCAAACGATCATTGTTGCCGGTATGGCCAGATTGCGGTCCAAGATTCCTCTGCTCACCAAGATTCACGCTGTGTTTGCAGCCAATGTGTCCAGTAGTCTATCACAAAACCCTTCTCACAGGCCGGGAAACGCGCTGGCGATGGTCAGGCCCGTTTTGAATAGAACGGTCGGTTTACCGCCGTGAGAAGGGAACGGAGGATAGTGATGCCCTCTCTGTGCCTCCTTCTCACGTGGTAAACCGACCGTTCTATTCAAACTTGCACCCAATGGCGGATTGCAGGTCGCGGTAACACAGTGCTACAATCCCTTCCACAAAGTAACCCTGGGTTCGGTATTGCAGAAGGAGAGGTTGTAACTGATGAAGCGAAATGGGATGGCCAACTGGACTGTTTTGCTGGTCGCGATTTCCTGCCTCGCCGCTCATGCAGCAGACGGGAAAGTCGAAGATAATGATACGCCAGCGCTTCGGATCGCCGCGAGCCCTGAGTTCCTGCCAGTGAACCTCTTCGGAATGCCGGTTGGTAGTGTTGGTTCCCTGAGGATTGAGTTGCCCAAAGGAACGTCGGGGTACAAGGAAGCCGTGTTGCTGCTTCGCGTTGACGATGTTGACGCCTCCAACGAGGCGAGAATGTACCTCAACAACAGCGGCCCGCTCAAGTGGCCCGATTCCCTCCTCGGCGAAGGCGAGCACGGGGGAGTTGTTACACTTCCCATCAAGCACCTGAGGCCTGGCCGGAACCTTATGAGATTTGTTTTCAAAGACAACCTTAACGGCACAACGGAGGGCTTTCGAGTGCTCGAGGCGGAACTCCTTCTTTTTCGAGACAGGTCCCCGGCACGTACGGCCCGCATGACTCGAGAAGGCGCCTCGTGGGGGAGGCCCGTGGACTGGCGACAGCAGGCGGCCCGCGGTGACGCCCGCAGTGTGTCGCCATCGCGAGGGAATGAGTCACCGACGATCAGTGACTTCTTTCAAGAGGCGTTCCTGACGCGCTGGAAAACCTTTGGAGGAACCTGGAAGAAGTTGGCTGACGAAATCCATGTCTACGATATTGACGAGCGAGATATCTATCTAAGCCCGGAGGAGCCGGGCTGGTTGGAATGGGTGGGTCTGTGGAAGGAGAAAGACGACGCGATAAGAGCCTGCTTTGCGCAGATCACCGGCAACCCCGGTCTCGATCCAAGCTACAGGCCGTGGTATGGTCGCGGCTCGAGGGAAGCATGGTTAACCTTTGCGAAGGACTACAAAATGCAAGTCGGGCCGGAAGACGCGGTGTCCACAACCAGACTCGACTATGTTGCCCTGCGGTCGCGCGACCAGGGAGACATGTGGGAGAACCTGGAACCGAATCAGGAGCCGAGCGGCGCCAATCTTAGATTCGTCTACGCGGACGACGGCAGCCTTGTGAATCACGGGGTCGCCAACGTGCGCTGCCGGGATGGTCGGATCGTGAGCTCCTTGTGGCCGCAGGAATGGAAGAAAGGATGTCTCGTGGGTGTGAGGGAGTCCACCGATGGAGGCAAGACGTGGTCCTCCGACCAGTTGATCGCGCCCCCCGGCTCCGATGAAGAGATCCTCAAGGTAGCGACCGAGGAGAATGCCATGGTCGAGCTTGGCGACGGGCGGCTTCTCGTCTTGATCCGCTGCGATCCGGGCAATCCGTGCCAGACCTACCTGACGAGAACCGGCCCCGGCAAATACACGGCAACGCTCCCCTCGCGGACTCCCATGCCTCACTCAGGTATGCCGGAACTCGCACGTTGCCGCGACGGTGTGATCTGGTACTGGGGCATTGACGGTATCTGGTATACCGCCGACGATGGACAGACTTGGCAGCTTGCTCCGGTGAAGTTCCCGTCTTATTACGGAAAGATGATAGACGCCGGCGCCAACCGGATCTTGTGTGTCACTCAGACGCTGACGGGGGATTCTCCCTATCCTTTCCGGCATGACGCTACCGTACGGCAGTTTCGTTTCTCCTACCAGCGCAGCGGGATTGTGGAGCAGACCGACGCCCAAACGTCTCTGCAGGTGGCGACCAGAAAGGAGGCCGATTTTGCGGACCTTCACTTGCGCGCGGACGTGCGAGTTGATGGCGCCATTGGTCTGGCGTTTCGCGTCCAACCCGACGGCCAGTCCTACTACATCTTCGCAGTGGTGCTGCCCGGGGCCGAAGCCTTTAACCTCTACCTCCCTCCAGACCTCCAGAGGGATCAGTTGAGCGCGAACTACCCGCACGAGGCCCCTTTCATGACCGCACCCGGAAATCCGATGTGCCTTCTTGGGCGGGTGGACAACGGCAAAGTCACCGTCTTGCGCGGCATGAGGCTGGCCTACCTCCCGCGCGGTTCGTGGCTGCGGATGCAGGTCAAGGTTACGGGGGATCTTATACAGGGTGCCGTGAACAGCGCCCCTAATCCTACGTACATCGGGGTGCGCGACGCAAAGTACCCTTCAGGAGGAGTGGGACTGTTCACTCATGCGAGCACGGGAGCCTTCCAGGACTTCCGAGTGTGGTCGCGCCCTCAGATGATCCGCGATCTGTGGCGATAAAAATCGCGGCGGCGGCCTGCGAAGCTGGCTTCGTCCCATCGCCCTGTCAATCGTACAACCACTCCAGCGACAGGATGCGCAGCTTGACACTGCTCTTTACGTCCTGCCCGAGACCTTTCGAATGGGTGTATCCAATCAGCGCCTCCTCATCGCAGCCTTAGTCCTATCAGCTTGAAGGAAGAGCATCAATCAACTTTTTCACATACGCCATTGTTCGTTGCTGATGGACCAACTCAAGGCAATAGGGCCGACCCTTCTTAACCATTATCTCTTTGCGCCACCGCCAAAAATCAATGACCACGTCCATCGCACTCTGTGGCAGGAAGGGTTCATCCGAAAGATGCTGATCCACCATGAACATCTCACAGTACCAGGCGATTTCAGCGCCAAGCTTCGTCCCAAATCCACCCATCTCGCGCTTTTCCCGATCTATTTCTTGTTCACTGCCTGGAGTGCGGTTAAGGGTTCTTTTTTCGGCCAGATAGGAGCAAGCAAGCACAACACCGTAAAGGGTACTCAATGCTCTTTTCGTAAACGCAATCGACCTCTTCTGCTTAGCCAATTCCAATAACAAGTACGCATCGATGTTAAGCCCATGATCTGGCTCTTTACCTACAACATAGGAGCGTGTTCTTAACGTGTTCTCATCTATTTCCTTACCCGGCTTGAAACGTTCCGCATAGTTGCCCAGGCGCGCAAGGAGGTTGTCAGCCAACGTTCTTGAATTCTCCTCGAAGGACTTGCTATAGGTGAGAAGGATGTTGATCGTGGATTTGTTCCTTTCCACCTCTTTTTGCATCAGATGGGGTTCGAGATCCCACATTCCGTGAAAAGATAACCTTAGTTGCTGTAATGCATTCTGAATCAAAACGGGTATTTCGTCTGGCGGTGCTGCACCAGCAAAAGAAAGGACCGCACCTGTGAGGAAGGAAATATAACCCATGACTTTCCTGTGTCGTTTCGTTTTCATCGCGGTCTCCTTCTATGACTTGATGTCTTTTATGCTACACTCATTGAGGTAAAAAAGCACTTTTCTTTTCGCGGGGTCAGTCGCCCATCCCCACGGATTCAAGGTTACCACGGATCCCTTTGTGCCTATACTGGGTGAGACACTAACCTCCTTGGAATTAGTGTAGCAGGTAAGGAGGAAGAGAAGGATGAGAAAGACAGAGATGAGAGAAGGAAGAGAGGA
>JACQGJ010000280.1 GCA_016199605.1 Armatimonadota bacterium
ATGGCAATCAGCCAAAAGAGCAAAACACCGCGACAGCAGACAGCTCAGTGGTTCCGTGAGGCCAAGTTCGGGATGTTCATTCACTGGGGCATCTATGCGTTACTCGAGAAAGGAGAATGGATTCGGACGGTGGATCAGATTCCGCAGGATGAGTACGCGAAGCTGCCGCCGAAGTTCAACCCGGTGAAGTTCAATCCTGATGAGTGGGCGGACCTGGCGAAAGGCGCGGGGATGAAGTACATGGTCGTCACAACCAAGCACCACGACGGGTTCTGCATGTTCGACGCGCACAACACCGACTGGAAAGTCACGAAGACTCCGTACGGCAAAGACGTGATCGCTCAGTTGACGAAGGCTTTCGAGAAGAAGCGCGTGCGGGTCGGCTACTACTACTCCATCATGGACTGGGACCACAACGACTACCTGCCGCGACTTGAATGGGAAGCGGAGAAGCGACCGGCCGAAGGCCACGATGTGATGGATTACATCAAATACATGCGCCAGCACATCAAACAGCTCATGACGGAGTATCGTCCCGCTCCTTTCGTGCTGTGGTATGACGGGGGCTGGATGAACAACCCCGAAGAGCTTAGCGGCGTCCAGACCAACGTCATGGCCCGCAGGCTGAAGCCGGACATCCTTATCAACGACCGTCACTTCACGAAGGAGGACCTCGTCACCCCCGAGCAGCGCATCCCGCCAACGGGAATGCGCGACGAAAACGGGAGCCCCTTGCTGTGGGAAGCGTGCATCACGATGACCTCGCACTGGTGGGGCTACGACAAACACGAGAAGGTCTACAAGACCAACGATTTTCTCATTCGGATGCTGGTGGACATCGTGTCCAAGGGAGGCAACCTGCTTCTCAACATCGGGCCGAAACCCGACGGCACCATCCAGAAGGAGTTCGTGGATCGCCTGAAGGCCATCGGCAAGTGGATGGACAAGTACTCCGAGGCGATCTACGGGACGACCGCCAGTCCTTTCAACCTGCTGCCGTTCTACGGTCGAGTGACCACGAAGGGAAGCAAGCTCTACGTCCACGTCTTCGAGTGGCCGGGAGACCTTCAGGTGCGCCTGCCGAAGCTCGCCAACAACGTGAAGAAAGCCTACCTGCTGGAGAAGGATAAGCCATCTCTGACTTTCGGGCAGTGCGGTGAGGACTGGGTGATCCAACTACCGAAGAAGGCGCCAGACAAAAATGCGAGCGTGTTCGTCGTCGAGCTGGACGGACCGCCGCAGGTGGAGCCGATAGTCTTGCGTCCCGATGCGAAGGGCGTCGTTGATCTGCCCGTGCTGTACGGCTTTCTCGATGGTCCGCACGGGATGAGAATCCGCTACGAATCCCGCGGCGGCGTCATCCATGCCGGCAACTGGATCAACCCCAAGGACAGTATCGAGTGGAGCTTCGAAGTCCCGAAGGCTGGCGACTACCAGGTCTGGCTCAACTACGCAGTGGATGAAGGACGCGGCGGCAGCGAAGTCGAGTTCATTGTCAACGGCAAGGAGATCCCGCTCGTCGCGCCCAATGGCCTCGTCTTCGGCGTCGGCGCAGGGACGGAAGCCAAAGCGGGAGCTAAACGCCAAGTCTGCAAAACCAGCGCCACCGGTGGTGAGTTCAAGGAGAAGAAAGCGGTGCTTGTCCGATTGAGGAAAGGCGCGAACGTCCTCAAGGTCATGGTCCCCACCATCAAGAAGGAGAAGGGGATGGATCTGCGAGGGGTGACGCTGAGGCCGATGAGGTAGCTACCAATCGAGGTGACTTGATGTTGCGCGCGAGTCGGCGCGCTGATACAATGCGGACGGCGGAATCCGCTGCAAGGAGGTGATGATGATGCCCGAATTGGAACCACGTGAGAAGGAGATTATGGAGAACTTGGAATGGGCTCGTGAGCATGCTACGGAACTCTACCGACAGTTTCAGGATGTGTGGGTAGCGATCGTGAACAAGCAAGTCGTCGCCTGGGGAACAAGCATCCCGAAGGTAGAAAGGGAAGCGGCAAAAAAGACCGGTAAGCGCCCCGACGAGATAGCGATGACCTTCGTGGAAGGTGGATTGACCATCTATGGCGCGAATACGGTTGCGGCTTAGAACAGGGCAAGTGATTGTTCCTGAGTTTGACAATGTGCCGGTGACGATCATCCGATTGGTCATCAAGGTGCGCCTCCAACTGCCTGATAGTTCGTTCATGAAAACGCGGGAAGCCATCTTCGACACGGGCGCTCCGTTGAGCATGCTGCCAAAGGCTGTCTGGTCCCCGCTGAAGCGGAAGGTTGACACTGACAACGCGTTCGTCGGAGGCATCGCCCGGCGCAAGGTGTGCCGCGTGCATTGTGCGATTGGCACCGTTCACGGCTTCTTCCTCGACGATGAGGGCAACCAAAGCCAAACGCATCCGCTCCCTGCCTTCCTCGCCCACACCGACCGCGCGCCGCTTATCATCGGTATGGGCGGCCTATTGCCGCACTTCCGGGTTTCTTCGACTATGCCAACGATGAGGCATGGCTGGAGGAGCGATAGTCCCTGTCCCCACGGATCCGTCCGACTGAGGAAAGCTGGCTTCGTCCGACTCAAGAAAGGCACGAACGTCCTCAAGGCCATGGTCCCGACCATCGAGAAGGAGAAGGGGATGGACTTGCGAGGGATCGTGCTAATGCCGGTCAGGTAGGCAAGGCAAGAGAATCGCTGTTCCTCGTCATTGTCGGCATGCCAATCGCCATTTCGGTCACGCTTGATGTCTCGAGTGCGAGTTCGTTGACTGTCCCGATCAGGCAGAGTAGAATCCAGCCGGAACTTGGTGCTGGAGAGAGGAAGGAGATGATCCCTGATGGGAATGACGCATGTCACGGTGCTGGTACGCAATCCCGCACAGCCTGAAAGAACGTGGGAAGGGCTCTTTCTGGTGGACACTGGAGCCGTGGATTCGCTGGTTCCGCAGAAGCATCTCCGTGAAATCGGGTTGGCCCCGAAGTCCCGGCGGACGTATGAGCTTGCTGACGGCTCCGAAGTGAAAATGGACATCACGACAGGGGACTTGGAGTTCATGGGGGAGGTTGTCGGATCTACGCTCATCTTCGGCGGTGTTGACGTAGAGCCCATTCTGGGAGTGACCGCACTGGAATCTGTTGGTATCGAGGTGGACCCATGGTCCCAGCAACTCATGCGACTACACGCGCCTCGGCTGAAATAGCCGTCTCCCAGCGTGCGCGGGATCTGCTCTTGTAGTGGTTGAAATCTGAGAAGCGAGTTGAACGATGAAGAGAACCTATCGTTTCGTCCAACCCAGCGGCACGGCTGCCTGCGTCTTGCCCGGAGGAGAAACCGTCGAGATTCCCGTCGTTCAAGGGATCCTCAAGCACCCCTCAGAAGGCGATGACCCCTGAGAGCGAAGGAGTTAGGCGGCGATCATCCACGGTCACGAAGTCAGACTCCGTGAT
Source organism: Armatimonadota bacterium (assembly GCA_016199605.1). GTDB lineage: Bacteria > Armatimonadota > Abditibacteriia > CG2-30-59-28 > CG2-30-59-28 > JACQGJ01. The sequence goes on from JACQGJ010000280.1 coordinate 3,439, forward strand.
GTTCAATCCACGGGTGCCGATGGGCAAGGAGGTCACGCGGATGTTGTTGCAGGGCGGCGTATTCGGGTTCTCATGCATATTGATCTTTTTGTTTGGGTGGATCCCTGTTCTTCTCGCGGGCGCAATCCTGTGTGCGAGCAAGAGGATGAACCGCTATTGTCTTCCCGTTGGGACGGGGCTATTGATAGGCGGACTTGTGTGGTTCTTCGTCTCTCCCGGTGGTCTCAACTGCCCGCACCCGGAGAAGGGACCGGAGTTCATAGCGCCAGATGGGCGTTCGGCAGTCTGGCTCAGGAGCAACTGGTGGAACACAACGTTTGTGGAGTGGAGAAATGGTTCCGGCAGCAAGCACGCAGTAAAGCTGGGAAAGACGCGCGGCTTCGTCAAAGATAATGCAACGCCCCCCCGGACCTTCGTCTGGTTTCCCGAGAGTGACCGCGTCTTCATGGGTGCCTCGAGCCTGTCCGCGGATTGGGGACTTGTCATTAAGGTAAGCACCGGTCAGGTTCGCGACCCGACAAAGGCAGAACGTGCCTGGCTCCTAACCCGGCCGGAACTCCGCGACTACGATGCAAGCCTGTTGCGTCACTCTGTCCCCAGTCCGAGAACCTGGCCCTGCCCGATGGTGAGATGAGCTTCACATGTCGTCGTTCATCGTTGTGGTCCCGAGCATCAAGAAGGAAAAGGGGGTAGTGTCGGGTACGCGAGCACTTCCTCAAGCTCCAGCAGCATCGGGTAAGCGATGCAGATTTCGACATCGCCTTCCTCAGCCAGATCCAGCAGACGCCAACCATCGCCTTCCGAAAGCAAACCAGACACCCAGATATTCGTGTCAATGACGATCCGCACAGGTTATTCGGCTTTCCGATCTCTCCGCTGCCGGGGGACCTCATGCACGATCTCGTTGATCTCGTCGAGCGATATTGGCTCTCCCGTGGGAGACTGCTCGACTACCTTGAGGGGTGAAGGTGCGATTCGTTTTAGATGCAGAGCTTCACCGTCCATCCAGACGATGAAGCGGTCTGAGGGAAGAAAACGCTCGTAAACCTCTGCGGGCAATTGCAGGGTACGGTCGGAAGTGAGTATTGCGAATTCATGCATGGTCTCTCTCCTTGGCAGAGGTACTTTGCAACTTCATCCATAGCCTGCCAAGCCTTATCGAGTGGAGCTTCGAAGCCCCGAAGAATGGAGACTATCAATCTTGCCGCCCGAAAAGCGTGTGGTCGAGTTTGGCTTCGATAGTGTCTTCAATGACTTGAGACGGTCGCTGAGTATGATCGCTTTCGGCGGTTGGGCAACAGCCTTCGTTGTCGCTCTTCGAAGGACACGACTTCAGACAACGCTGAGATCGGGGCTGAGGCGCTACCCGAGGTCGATCTGGACGCCTACCCCGGGAGCGTACACGGGATTGAGGCAGCCAACGAGGTTCAAAGCGCAGAACAGGTTCCACACGAGCAACCCAATGAGGAGCGCCGGGGCGATGTACCTGTGTGCGCGCGGCGGCAAGAGGTTCATCAGACCAACAACGAAGAGCGTCGAGAACGCGGCAACGCTGGGATACAGGTATCGGCCTCCCTGATAGCCACCGGGATGCACGAAGAGAGTGAAGTGTGCCAGCGCAGCAAAGCTGAGAAGGAAGTGGGTCGCGAGCAGCGTCAGTCCGGCGATTTGCAGTTGCGAATACCGGGTCTTTTTGCGGAGCAAGTTAACGCCGAGCCACACGAGTCCGGCCAGGGATACGTAGGCAACTACTGCAAACAACCTGTAGAGAGCTTCACTCTCGGCAAAGAACGCCATGCCTCTGAATCGCTCGGTCGGCAGGAACCAGTCGACCTGTCCCCAGATGCTTTGCTGCACATGCATCAGGAACACCATGACACACAACCAGCCCTGCTCACTGGTAAGGAGGTCGGCGAGAGAATCGTGCAGCAGATCAGACGCGAAGTCAAACCGTGGAATGGGCTGTAATCGTCCAAAACGTCGGTAGATGTCCAGGAACCACCATGCAGAAATGAGCAAGGCGGAAGCATAGAAGGCAATTCCTCGCGCGGCGGTCTGGCGCGATGGCTGTCGATGACGCCGGTGATGCCATGCCAGCAGGACAAGAGCAACAGGAAAGGTCGCCGCGCCGCTGGCTTTTGTCATCACGATCACGCCGTAGAACACACCGAGAAGCAACCAGTCTTTGACCGAGAGCGTGCGGTTAAGACATCTTATGAGAAGCAGCAAGAAAGCGGTGCTGAGAAGCATCATCGGCCCATCGTTGTTCATGACGGAACTGAGCAGTTGAAACTCCGGCAGGAAGGCCACGAAGGTAGCGGCGGTCACAGGCAAGTGCGGATTCTCCGGAAAAAGGGTCACACCAATCCGCCAGGTGAGGAAAACCGTTGCGGCGCCCATGAGGACGGCAAGCCAGCGGAACACCTTCTCGATGCTGTCATGCGGCAGCCCTTTGATCAATTCGTAGAGGGGCCACCCGGCAACGTAATAGACCGGCGGGTGAATGGCAATGGCGTTGTCACGTTCGTCCCGCGAGGCCCTCGGAGAAGTGAGATGCGGCAGCTCGTGATAGTTGTGCAGATGCGCGATGTAGGCCAGGTGGTGTGGCTCATCCGGCCCCCGGTCTGGAGGAATCAGCCATGTGTAGGTGAAAGCCATGGCGACATGCAAACCCAGAACCAGCCATAGAAAACGGGGGGGTCGAGGGTGGGATGTCGGATTCCGGATTTCGGACTCCGCCGATATCTCTGGAGGTTGCTTCGATTCTTCCATCGCTATCGCCCTTTCGCTGGCTCCTGATACCAGAAGTCCACCCGCCTCTTGAGTTCTCCCGAGGATGGATTCCGGCGCAGTATACACCAGACGCGCCGGGGTCGCAACACAGAGGAGGTCAGGATCCGTGTTTGATGGCCTCCGTGAGGCTTTCCAGCTTGGGCTGGGGGCCTAAACCCGTCAGGGCGTCGAAGACGAAGGCAAGGGTGTTGGTGGGGCAGACGGCGATGCACTCGCCGCAAGCAACACACTGGTCGTGTTTCATGAGGATCCCGTCCAGGGCATAGGCGCTGACCGGTATCCCCATCTCGCAGATCCTGGTGCACAGGTGGCACTCGATGCACTCCGTGAGACTGGTCGCGATACCCGATTTGCCCCTCTGAGAGAACCAACCCAGGACGGCGGCCAAGGGACACATGTATCTGCACCAAGTCCTGCCGCCCAGGATCGGGTATGTCGCGAGTCCGATCACCTCCGCCATCAGGAAGCCGACGATACAGGAGTACCAGGTGCGAAGCAAGCCCACATGAGCCCACTCGGAAAGCGTAGTAGCGATGGCAACGACCAGGATGAGGTACATGCCGAGGTTCGCCTTCTGGGAAAAGGGCGACCGGGGCGCCTTCAGACGGAAGGCATCTCCCGCCGTCTCTGCTAAAGCGCCGCACGAGCAGAACCATCCGCAGTAGATGCCCTTCCCGTAATAGAAAGACACAGCCGGCCACAGGATCAACGAAGTGAGCGCCCCCCAGACAAGGAGGATTGCTCCCTTCCCAGGTTCGAGAACGCCCATGTGCAACGGCCAGGTGAGATGAGGATATTTGATGGGCAACTCATGCCCCAGGATTCGCAGGGGCATCATCAGACCGAACACCGTCTGACATAGGATCAGCACCATGATCCGCCAACGGAGGTAGCTATTCGAGTTGCGACGGATCACCCATATCCCGAAACCGACAACGAGGGCCCAGTAGAATACCGAGACAACTTCGGCCCGAGGGCGGTGAGTATACAGAAACGGCGGCAGGAGTCCGCGCTCAGCCAGCGTTCGCCAAAGGACCAGAATCAGCAACGTCCACACAAGAGCTGCCCGCGTCCAGACCTTCGGATCGCGAAGCCTGACCCTCTTCACCTTGCTCAGGTCCGCTTCGATATTCTTCTTGGCTGCAAAGGGACTCGTCTTTGCCACTGCGCTGCCTTCTCTCTCGTGAGTCAGGGCAAGAGGACGCGAAGGCGAGGGAGAGCGCACGTTGCCCCCCTCGCCTCCACGATTCTCGCACAACCGACGCTACTTCTTCACGATGGCTTCAATCTCGAGGCTGATCGTCACCTCGTCTCCGACCACAGGGATTCCTTTGTCAAGCAGCTTGCTATAGTTGATTCCAAACCTCTTGCGGTTCAGTTTCGTGGCACCCGTAAAGGCTGCCCGGGTGTTGCCCCAGGGATCCTTCACTGTTCCGTTGTAGGTCACGTCCAGCGTCACTGGTTTGGTGACTCCGTGGAGCGTCAGGTCCCCTACTACCTTTAGCCGGTTCTTGCTCTTCGCAGTCACTTTCTTGCTTTTGAACTTGATGTCGGGGTATTTTGCAGCATCGAAGAACTCGGGGCCCATCAGGTGCTCGTTGCGTCTCTCGTTGCGAGTGTCAATGCTGCCCGCCTCGATTGCCGCCTCGGTTTTCAGTCCGTTCGGGGATTTCTCATCGAAGTTAATTGTGCCACTGAACTTGGCGAACTCCCCTTTGACGTTGCCCACCATGTGGCGAACACTGAAACCGATACTGGAATGGACCGGGTCAATCTCGAACTTTGCCCCAAAGCCGGCCCTCGGGTGCAGAAACACCACAAACAGTACAGCGACCAAAGCCTTTCTCATATACTACCTCCTGTGATTTGATGGAATGGATCCGAGTGTGCTCGTCCAATAGTAACCAACCTCCCAATCCCACGTCAACCATCGAGCAGGAGAGAACTGGGTCGGACTTGGAGTGGGGGCGCTACCATTGAACTGCCTTCGTTACCCATAACAAAGCGATTCGTGTTCAGGTTCCAAAGGAGAGGCCTCGCTGCCGGGCCGGGTATCAGTTCCGCCTTGACAGGGATGACGCGTCCCGCGGTAGTTGCCAACAGGTGTGGCTACTGGTCCTTGTTGCTGTATCGACCAGTTAGTAGAACCTGTGTCACGACCTTGAGGACTCGCCTTCCCCGCGGTATACTCTCCCCGGCTACTGGATGCAGCAAGTGTGCCGCCAAGAGGGCATGTCTTTGCGGGAGATGATGATGACAGACGAACGGAGATTCCTTCAGTTCTTGCGGAGAAAGGCTGGCAGCTTATTGTCCCCCGGTGCCGTGGCCTACTCTCGCGCGCCTGGGAGGATCGACCTGATGGGCGGGGTTGCGGACTATTGCGGCTCCCTTGTTTTCGAGGGAACGATCGCCGAGGCCGCCTTCGTCGCAGTGCAACCGTGTGGGGACAACGTCCTGCGCGTTCGGACCGAGGGCGTCAGCAGTCCTGAGATTCTCCCGGATTGCGAGTTCCGAATCGACGAGCTTCACGCGGCAGCCAAACGAGCTGACTACCCGACGGTCCGGCATCTCTTCGCGTCGCGGCCCGGAGAGTCCTGGGCCGCATACGTGGTGGGACCGCTTTTCGTGTTGTGGGCGGAAAAGGTCCTCCGTGCGAAGCCGATGGGGCTTAGAGTCCTGCTTCAAAGCAACGTGCCTCTGGGATCCGGTGTCGCTTCCTCTGCCGCCATCGAGGTAGCCACCATGCGAGCCTTAGTGGGAGCGTTCAACCTGGAGCTCGACGGCCTTGAGGTGGCACGTCTCTGCCAGAAGGCGGAGAATCTCGTCGTCGGCGCTCCCTGCGGAATCATGGACCAGGTCACCTGCGCGCTGGGCGAAGCCGGCAAGCTGGTGGCCCTTCGTTGCCAACCTCACGACGTTTCAGGATTGCACTCCCTGCCTTTGGGACTGCGTGTGATGGGGGTCAACTCAGGGGTGAAGCACTCGGTGGGGGGCGCGCGCTATGCGCGGGCTCGCGTGGGAGCCTTCATGGGTTTGAAGATTCTGTCAGGGGAAAACGGTGGAAACAACTGGGGCGGATACCTGACGCGTATCGCCCCGGAGGAATTCCGTCTGAAGTGGTGTCATTTCTTGCCCTCCAGGATCAAGGGCTCGGAGTTCCTCGATCGGTACGGAGAAGTGGACGATGTGGTGA
>JACQGJ010000004.1 GCA_016199605.1 Armatimonadota bacterium
GGCCACAAACTGTCGGGCGGATTTCCCCTCCCATTTTCGCTGCTTGTGACGGCAGGTTTGATCGTCGTCCTTTCAGGTATCCCCACGGAACCTGTCCAAAGCCGAAGACGGCTCATGGCACTGACCGGGGCTCTCTGCATGGTGGGCTTCCCCCTCGCCCAAATCTACTGCTTCGGCAAGACCGACTACCGCCGGCCCGCGGACGCGGTGGTCGTCTTTGGTGCGCGAGCGTTCAAGAACGGTCACTGCTCCCGCGCCTTGCGGGACCGGGTCCGGACCGGCTGTCAGCTTTACCTTGACGGCCTGGCGCACACGTTGATCTTTTCGGGTGGACCGGGAGATGGTGCCATTACCGAGCCGGAGGCCATGCGGCGATATGCCCTTCGTCTCGGGGTTCCCGACAAGGATATTCTCCTCGATCCAGAAGGACTCGACACGGAGGCGACGGCAAAGAACACCTGCCTTCTATTCACGGAACACAACCTCCGGCGAGTGATGGCCGTCAGCCACTTCTACCACCTGCCTCGGATCAAGATGACCTACCGGCGACACGGCTGGGACGTCTACACAGTGCCGGCGCAAGAAAGTCGGGTGCTGGTGCGGATGCCCTACTACATGATGCGAGAGGTCGCGGCACTGTGGGTGTATTACCTCAGACCTCTGGTGTGATGGTGACGAATCATCATCAAGCGGTCTTTATACCGGAATCTCAGGTGCGTGATCTGAGTTGATTCGTGTATAATGCTCCCACAGTGTGGAACCTTCGGTCCTGGATCAGGGTAGGGAGGAAATCGTCATGAGCTTGGCAACAACGGATATCGAAGAACTGGCCAGTGCACTACTTGCTCTACCTTTGTCGTCTCGCGCTTTCCTCGCGGAGACACTCGTGGAAAGCGTAGACAACTACGCTTCTCCTGAGATCGCAAGAGCCTGGCAACGCGAGATCAACCGGCGGCTTCAGGAGTATGAAGAAGGGCGAGCGGAAGGAATTCCGTCGGAAGAGGTCTTTGCGGAAGCGAGAGCAAGGTTAAATGAAGCCCGTCAGATATCATCCCGAGGCGCGGGCTGAGCTTATCGAGTCTGCCCTTTTCTATGACGATAGGCAACCGGGGGTGGGCGGCAGGTTCTTGAAGGCGGTTGAAGAATGTGAACAGCGCGCCCGCGTGCATCCCGCCAGCGGGACTCCTTCAGAACCAGAAACCCGACAACGCCGGGTGGCCAAATTCCCCTTTGCGCTTGTATACAGAGAGTATTCTGACCACCTATTCGTGGTAGCCGTGGCGCATTTGAGCAGGAAGCCTGGCTATTGGGAGAATAGGATCGAACCCTCCTGGGTAGACGACGTGTAAAAGACAGCAGGAAACTATGAATCCGGGAAAGTCCTGACCCATTTCATGAAGCGCCTGATCTTGAGCACGGCGATGTCCCTTCAGGCGAACATTGTGCGAGCCGATCTCACGCTCGCGAACAACGGCGTGTCGCAGTACGAGATCGTCGTTTGCGACGGGCCGGCAACTTGTGCCGCGTGCGCCGAACCGTTCTCTCCCACTGTCGACCTGTCCGCACAGCCCGGATGGTTTGGCCAGTTGATCCTCAAATGGACTGTCGATTCGGCCCGTCCCGGAAGTGTAGCCCCAAATGTGTAGTCCTTGACACGGTGGTCAATTGGGGCTTACGGCTCATTCTCTTTGCTGGCAACAAGTGTTATCATCACTGCCAACCAGCAGCGTAGGAGATTCCGGGAGCCGTGAGCCTGAGACCGCGAGACTACCTCATCGAGGAATACACGCGAACCGTGTGTCCGCTTTGCTTCACCGAACGTCAACGACGTTCGGACGAGGGAGAGGTTCTCAAGGACGGGATGCTCGTGACCTACGGGGGCAGCGTCTGGCTCCGGCGCTTCTGTCGCGAACATGGTGAGACTGAATCCCTCTACGAGGAAGACGCGGAGATATGGAAGGCGAGGCACGGCTGGAGCACTCCGACGCTGCACGTGACACCCGACAGACCCGGTAACTTCGCCTCCTTCCCCGAGGCCTACCGTCACGGACTCCCCGCCTCCCACGGCCAGCACACTTGCATTCTGTTGCTCAATGTCACCGACCGATGCAACTACGGTTGCGGGACCTGTTATGCTTCGTCCCAGTCACCCGACTCTTCCCAGTCGGGAAATCAGCGACCGTCAATAGCGGAGATCCTCCACACCGTTCAGACGGTTATCCTGCGGGAAGGCGGGAAGCTGGGAGTTCTGATGTTGTCCGGGGGTGAGCCGACGGTGCGCGACGATCTGCCCGAACTGCTCCATCGTCTCCTGGACCTGAGCATCACCCGGATCATGATTAACACGAACGGACGACGGATCGCCAAAGACGACCGCTTCCGGGAGTTCCTGGCCAAACACCGGGACCGAATAGAAGTCTACCTGCAATTCGATGGATTGCGACCTTCAACCTACCTCGCCTTGCGGAACGAGGACGTCGCTGAGGAGAAGCTCTCCGCGATCCAGCGGCTGAACGAGTCGGGCATTTTCACGACCCTCGTGATGATGGTGCAGCGGGGCGTCAACGAGGACGAGATCGGTGACGTAGTGCGGTTGGGTCTTGAAACGCCGAGGTGTGCGGGGCTTGCGGTGCAGCCGATGTTCGCGGCGGGTCGCGTTCCGGCCTTCGATCCGCTCAATCGCACGACACCCACGGGAGTCCTCCGTCGCCTGAAAGAACAAACCAACGGTGTTCTCGACTCGACCGACTTCATTCCGCTGCCTTGCTCCTACAGAGATTGCTGTGATATCACCTATCTTCTCAAGACTGCGGACGACGAGTGGAAGTCGATTCCCAAGCTGATCGGCAAAGAAGAGTTGAGGCGCTGGGTCCATCTTGTGTCAAACACCATCACCTTCGACACACTCCGGGAACCGGCGGCGGCGATGCTGAAGTCGGGCGCTCTGCAACGCGTGCTGTCCGAGCAACTCAAGATCGGCACGCCTGAGCTGATGCTCGACCTGGCGCGGATGTGCGACTGTATTCCGGGGATGTCGAAGGTGTTGGGCGGTATCTGGAAACTCGTGGGACGCCAGCAGAGCGCCTTGGAGAGAGCCGCGGAGCGGACCTTTCGCATGACGGTGAAGATGTTCATGGACGCCCACACTTTCCACGAGTCGCGCGTGCGACAGTGCTGCGTTCACACGGGAACGTTCGAGGAA
>JACQGJ010000285.1 GCA_016199605.1 Armatimonadota bacterium
CGTCAACGTGCCGGTGCAAGCTCCCTGGACCGGCGCGAAAGATCTGCGGTGCGCGGGACAGGGGCCGTGTTCCCGTAGCCGCTCGAGGTGGCGTCGGGTCGCGTAGCCCTTGTGGCTCGCAAAGCCGTATAGCGGGAATTGCCGGTCCAACTCAACCATAATCCGATCTCTGGTGACCTTGGCGACAATCGAGGCGGCTGCTATCGACAAACTACGCTGATCCCCTTTGACCAGGGCTGTGTATGCGAACGACGCGTCACCGATGGGAAGCCCGTCGATCAAGACATGATCGGGAGCAGGAGTCAACTGTGAAACAGCCGCGCGCATCGCCAGGCGCGTTGCCTGAAGAATGTTAACTCGATCGATGGACTCGGGAGTTTCGATGCCGAGTCCGACTCTCGCCTTCTCACACAGAACTCCAAATAGACGGTCCCGCTGGTCGGCAGACAGGAGCTTGGAATCGTTGATACCCTCCACGGCGAACCCTTCGGGGAGAACCACCGCGGCGGCGACTACGGGTCCCGCGAGGGGACCGCGCCCCGCCTCATCCACTCCGGCGATGACCTGAACCCCGTGCCCGCGCAACGAGTCTTCGATCCGGAAGGAGGGAAGACGGGGGGCGTCGGCTTGAGCAGGCTCCAAAATCTTGCCAGGCATCTGTTCCACTCGAACTCGCAGAGCTCGCTACTTCCCAGGTCTTCACGCCTGCGTCGCAGGACAGGCCGGATTCCTCAGGGTCCGACCAACGCGAAGTTTCCGGCGCGTCCGCCGCTCCGATGGGCGGTGTGCCTTGTTGCGTCCGTCTCCTTGTGGCGGGCTGCCTTCCACTCATGGTCAAGCAAGCGAATCCGCTGGATCGGGAAGAAGATCACCATCGCCTTGCCCAGGAGGTTCTCTTGTGGGAGGAACCCCCACTTGTGTCCGTCGTTGCTATCGTTGCGATTGTCCCCGAAAACCAGGTACCTGCCTTGCGGAATTGCTCCCGGGGGCGCGCTGAGGACGCGCTCGACCTCTCGCTCATCTTCCACCGGAACGCTGTTTTTCTGAACAGGGAACCCACTGAAGGGCCGGATTTCGTAAACTTCCCCGTCAATGATCTTCATCTCGTAATCCGGGATTTCTTTGATGTAGGGTTCATTCAGCGCCTTGTCATTGACGAAAACCTTGTTCTCGCCGCTCTCCTCGTCGTGGCGAACCTCCACGACATCGCCCGGCAGCCCGATCAACCGCTTGATGAAGTCTTTCTTTTCCGTGTTGTTTCCGAGGGCCGCCGGAGGAGCTCTGAACACGACGATGTCCTGTCGCCGCGGAGAGCGAACATGGAAAATCCACTTGTTCACAAGGATTCTGTCGTTTATAAGGAGGGTGTCCGTCATGGACTCCGAGGGGATGTAAAACGCCTGAACGACGAAAGGTCGGATGAAGAAGAACACGAGGATGAGGGCAATCAACCCGGAGTCGATGAACTCGAGGATGGAATGCCTGGCCTCCTCCGTCATGGAAGGAAATCTGGGCACGATGAAGCGCGACACGAACAGAACGATCAGCGCCACCACTACCCACCAGAGATTGTCCATTTCCATCTTAAACAACTTCAATCACCGCCGCTCATCTTCGTGTGGCGTCTTTGATGCGAATGGCCTTGCTGCCGATCCTGTCGCGCAGGTAGTAAAGCTTTGCCCGCCGAACTTTGCCTCTTCGTCGCACTTCGATGCTGTCCACCCGCGGCGAGTGTAAGGGAAACGTGCGCTCCACGCCAATCCCGTGACTGACTCGGCGGACCGTAAACGTTGCGCCGGTACCAGCGCCGCGGCGACCGATGACGACTCCCTCGAATCCCTGGAGGCGTTCTTTGCCGCCCTCCACTACTTTCACATTGACTCTCACGGAGTCACCAGGCCCGAAGGTGGGCAGATCCTTCTTCAGGTATTTCTCTTCTACTGCTTGAATCAAATTCATGACAATCACCTCCGACATTCAGTGGTCAACAAGTTGGGGAGGAGGTAAGACGAGCGGCCTCTCAACCCTCCACTTTAATCTCTCTCAAGATCTCACGTTCGCGCTCGCCCAGGTCCGTCTCGGACAGCAACTCGGGTCGGCGGAGAAGAGTCCGGCGCACCGATTCCTTCAGTCGCCAACGATCGATCGCCGCGTGGTTACCCGATCGGAGAACCTCCGGGACTTCCCAGCCGCGGAACACGGCCGGTCGTGTATAGTGGGGATGCTCCAGCAAGCTCGCGCTAAAGGAGTCGGACGCAACCGAGGTCTCGTCCCCCAACGAGCCGGGAAGCAAACGAGTCACCGCGTCCACCAGCACGAGGGCTGGAATCTCGCCGCCGGTCAGCACATAATCCCCCACCGAGATCTCTTCGGTAGCGAGGTGTTCTCGAATCCGCTCATCTACGCCTTCGTAATGGCCGCAAATCAACGCAAGCCGTGAGTGTTTCGACAACTCCCAGGCGGCGGACTGCTGGAACTTCCTCCCCTGAGGAGAGAGCAGGATAATCGGACAGGGAGCGATCGGGGTCTCCTTGTCCATCCCCAAAACCGTCTCGACAGCGGCGAAAACCGGCTCCGGCTTCATCACCATGCCAGCTCCGCCACCGAAGGGATAATCGTCGCAGACATGGTGACGGTCCGTTGCATAGCTTCGAAGGTCGTGAAGGGCGACGGAGATAATGCCGCTCTCGACGGCGCGCTTCAGAATGCTGCACTCGAAAGGACTCGTGAAGCACTCCGGAAACAAAGTGAAAATGTCAAAGTGCATGGCTGCCCGGGAACTACTCCTCCAACAGCCCGGGGAGGGGACGAATCACAATCCGTCGCCTCTCGAGACTGATGGACTCGACCACTTCACGGGTCGCGGGAATCAGACCTCGCGGGGTCACATAGACATCATTGCTCCCCGTCTCCAGAACGTCTTCCACGGGGCCCACGTGCTCTCCTTCGGTGGTTTCTACGATCATCCCGA
>JACQGJ010000286.1 GCA_016199605.1 Armatimonadota bacterium
CCCTCATCCCGGCCTTCTCCCCCAGGGAGAAGGAGTCCCCTCCGCCGCGGAGTTCCCTCTACCCCGGAGGGGCGAGGGTCAGGGTGAGGGGCGTGATAGTGCCTCCAACTCGTCGCACTTCCCCAGAATCTCCTCCAGCGCCTTCTCGAAATGGTCGTAGACATATCCCGTGGAAAAACGGAGGACGTGATAACCTTGATCCTCCAGCCAACTTTGGCGGTTCGCGTCGTATCCTTCTCGTCCTTCGTGAAGCGGCCCATCCACCTCAACCACGAGATGGCATAAGGGGCAGCAGAAATCGGCGATATACTTTCCAATCGGATGCTGCCTGCGGAACTTGAACCTTCCGAGTCTTCGCCCACGAAGGCAAGTCCACAGCATTTCTTCCGCCGCCGTCTGAGTGTGTCGCATTTCGCGCGCGCGGCGGAGGGTCTCTGGATGGATGCGATGGAGATGTCCAATCTGCATGACTATCACGGTTTCACCCTCATCCCGGCCTTCTCCCCACCAGGGAGAAGTAGTCCTCTCCGCAGCGGAGTTCCCTCTACCCCGGAGGGGAGAGGGTCAGGGTGAGGGGAGAATCGCGGTATACAACTCCTCCTGTTTCGGCAGATGCTCCCTCTCCGGCAGACACGCATCCCACAACGAACACTCCTCACACCGCTCGTCGTTGACCGGCGGTGGCACCTCCTGCTTCGTCAGCATCTCCCGCACGTCTGCGACAGTTTTCTCGGTCAGCGCGCGCAACTCCGGCGTAAACTCAACGACTCGCCGCCGGCGCGAGCTGTGATGGTAGATCGCTCCCCTCCCCACCTCGACGCCGAGCATCTCTTCCAGGCACAGCGCCTGCGCGCAAAGCTGGACATCGTTAAAGAGTCCCTCTTTGCGCTTCCCGTGTTTGTATTCGACCGGGAATGGAACGTCGCCATCAAACTCGACGACGTCCGCCATTCCGGTCAGTCCCAGTCGTTCCGACCAGAGCGGCAGCCCGCGCTCCACGCGAACTCCGTTCTGTGTTTCCGTCGGCCCATCGTGCGCCTTATCGTGTACTCGCCGACCGCGCAGCGTCCAGATGTTCTCCTCGAAGACCTGCTCGACGTGGATCAAGGCGCACTGCCTCGGGCAGTAGATGTAATGCTCCAGCGCCGAGACGGGCACTGGCAATAATCCGGTTTCGTCAGGTTCCATTGTGACCACCTCGGTAGTGAACGGTACAGCGACCGTTCACCACAACCTCACCCCACCAACCGGCTCAACGTCACCCCCGCCGGGCAGATCTCGCATCGGATCCCATCATCCTCGAACTCACACGATGAAGCAGCCTTGGCGCAGTCCCTCCAGCAGAGGCAATACTCCGGCCATGTAGCCGAGGAAATCCGGGTCGTAGTCTCCTGTCCACGCGTACAACTCCTGACTCTTTCTGCCATCTCGGAGAAGCGGTTTTATCGGCAGAGCGTCCAGTTTCGATGCCCAGATTTGCACGCTGTTCCGCAAGAGCCGAAGTGGAACGACGGGTTCGTGACGCCCGAGGACGTCAACTACATCGGGGTCAATGACAACGAGTCGCGTGTCCGACTCGATGACTCGACACAGTTCGGCGACATGCGGGTACTCCATTCCCCGTTCCGCCCTGCAAATCTTGTCCGCCCGATCTCTCGCACCTTCTGTGATCTCTCGTCGCATGGCTTCCTTTGCAAGGTCGCTGGGAGAGAGGTTAGCGAACCCTCCGCGCTCGAACAGCCCGTCGAGCACGCGGCGGGCTACGGTGAATCCAGGGTGCTGCGTGAGCAGCGGGTCGGTTGTGCGGAAGTCCCACACAGCGGCCTCGGAGTGCTCACCGCTGCGGCTGACGCGCCCGCCCACTTGAATTAGGCTTGCGGTCGAGCAACTCTCGCGAAAGCCGGTGCGAAACGAGAAGTCCATACCGGCTTCAACGCAACTGGTTGCGACAAGTGTCCAGCCTGTGACCTTGTGCTTCAGCAGTTCCCTCACGCGCTCCACGATACGGTCTCGGTGAACTGGCGCCAGCGCAGTGGAGAGGTGCAGCACGTCATGCCCGCGCTTCCTCATCCGGTCGGCTACGACGGCAGCCGATTGCACGGTGTTCAGAATGACAAGTCTCGGCCCCTCGGTCTGCGATACCCATTCGATCAACCCGTCGCAATCAAGGGGTTCGATACGACGTTGAGGCGTGATGCGAATCTTCTCCGCCTCTACCAATTCACGACGCAAAGGTTCTGGAACCAAATCCGGTACATCTGTTGTGGATTTAGGTGGATCAACAAACTCCCGGAGTTGCCAGAATCGGGGCAATGACCCACTGGCTAAGACAAGATGTCCACCCCATTCGCGCGTCCATGTTTCGAGCCATTGCCATACTTGGGGCCAGAGATGCGACGGGATGGCCGCGTGAGTTTCATCCACGAACATGGCGCTTCCCGGCAACTCATGCAGTTTGCGCAACTTCGCCGGGTGATGGCTCGCCAGCGTTTCAAAGAACTGCACCGCTGTGGTGACGATGATGGGCGTACGCCAGAGCGTGGCCAGTTGTCGCAAGGACAAATCCTCGAAATCTGCTTGGTGGTGGTGCTCGGCTACGACCTCTTCTGGTTTCTCGCCAGGCAGCACCAGCGCCTTGCGATACACCTCCACCGATTGTTTGATGATGTTGGTGTACGGCAGCACGACGATGATGTGACGCAGCTTCTTCTCCAAAGCAACGCGAAGAAGGTGTGCCATGACTGAGGTTGTCTTGCCACTACCCACTGCCGCATCGCAGGCGCGAATGGGCGGATCAATCGGTGCATCGAGACAAGCCTCAAACACACGTTGCCGCAACGCGTTCCGTTGGCGATCCGTGGCGGCCTCGGGCAAACCGGATACGTACCGCTTGAGCGCATCCAATCGCTCCTCCCAACGCGGAGCCGGATATGAATCCTCGACCTCATTACCGTAATTTCGCGCTGTGTCGCTATGGTCGGCGTCGACAAGACACGAGAGGGCGACGCGGCGGGTAAAGCCGCAGTGGTGCAAAGGCTGATTCGTCGCTGAGTCTGCTGTTGGGCACCCCGCCTCGATATGCCTCTCCACATAGGCAGCCAGTTGTGTATCAACGTGGTTCGCTACGCTCAGGTTGCGGAAACATTTCCTTTGTTTCTGCCTCTCCGCTTCCTGGCTGGAGAGTCCCGCGTGATGTGCGGCTGCGAGGATGGCAGATTCATTCCGTTTCAGGCTCAGCAATGTGGCGACGCCGGCGTCATCGTGTGCGACGGGAAGTCCCTCGCGAGACCTACGCCGCAGGACATCCTGGTTCTGTGGATCGAGCTTCCCGAGGTCGTGGTAGGTAGCGGCGGCATCAACGGTCTGAACAAACGTCTCGCCGTCACCGCGATAGAACTCAGCGGCACGGCGCGCGTTGTCCAGCGCACGCGCCCGAACACGGGTAATGTGCTCGATGTACGGCTGGGCGGGAATCTTGCCGCGTGGACTATGTGCGAGCGGAACCACTGATAGTCTCCCTTCTATCTGCACCAATCTGGAAGTTGTTCGGCCAGATCACAGAAGTTGGCCACTTTGGCTGCCAACTCCTCGGGTAGCTTCTTCGGAACCTCGTACTGCTCCTCCAGCGGTAGGTTGTCCACCGATGGTTTCTCCGAGTCTCCTTTGCGCCGCGGCGTCAGCGCGTCGATGAAATCAAACTCGGAGAACGATCCGAGCGAATCCTTGTGTTCGGCGTACCACGCGTGCCGCACCTCGACGCAGTCCCGTATGACCGATTTGGTTTCGGGGTAGGCGGGACGGATGAGCGTCAAGAGCAGAGCGATGTCTTTCCTGCTGCAACCAGACTTCTGCGCGGCAGTTGGGTTGATGAAGAAAGGCATGCAATAGACGCCGTGCAAAACCACGCGGCTTCCCAGCGGAGCCATGCCCCGGTCCTTGCCCTCTTGCACACCCGACTTATTGGTCTGGGTCCATCGCTCAATACGTACCGGAGCCACGGATACCCCAACGCCGAATTGCGCGACGCCGCTCCGTATGAAGTGCTCTTTCTCCTGCCAAGTGGTTGACTTGTCATCCTTCAGCGACTCGAGAAATGTGTTCCCGAAGACGCGGGCATCCCAGTATCGGGCCTTGAACTCATCACTTGACAATGCTTTGATCTCATCACGGTTGCGCCCCCGGCTCTCGAGAATTGCGAAGCCCTGCCCGTCTGCGGGAAGAGAGAGTCTCTTCGCCAGTTCCTGCCACACAGGGGCCGATGTTGCTTCCACCAAGTCACGCAGCTTGCGCTTGAAAGACACTCCGGTGATGTAACCACGCTGGTCGTGGCTGCGATAACGCGGATCGCTTTCACGATCGGGATCGCCATTCGGGTTTGAGTTACGCACCTCGATGATAAGAAGTCCCGTTGCACGGGTGATTATGTTGTTGTCCGTCTTCATCACTGATCTCCTCCTTCTTCTGATTCGTCGTCGTCAGTAGCGGCCTCAATGCCGCCAGATTCCGCTTTCGGTGAACGAGCCATGTAGCCGAGGAACAGTTCTGCACGGAAAGCGGAGTCAGTCTGCGTCGGCAAAGGCAACTGCTCCGCAAGCTGCCGGCAGACTTCACCCATCTGCGCAACAGCCCATTTGGCAATGCGAATAGCCTTGAGAGTTTCCGGGAGAGTGTCCTTCTTTTCGCCATCGGCCTTGTTTGCCCAAGCTTTGTAAGTGTTCATCCTTTCGCGGAGGCGGTCCACAGCGTCTTGCGGATTGTCGGCAGCGACGGGCATGAGCGAGTTGCCGAAGAGCTGCGGCGGGATGGACTTGTCCCGTACTACCTCGCAGTACTCGCGGTGCAACGTGTCGGCCAGCGAGAGCAGCCGACCGACCAGAAACGCAGTTCCAGTCATATAATCCTCCTTTCTTCGGTTGAAAGCATGTAGCAGTATCCCAAGCACACTGACCGCGCGCAACGCGATCTCGCGTGAACGCGGGGGGTAGTCGTCGTAAAGGCGCGGGGCGCTGGCGTGCAACGCGCCAAACAAGCCGACCAGCAAGGGACCGAGACGATAAGCGCTTAATTCGAGGATATGGCTTGCAGCCTCTTCCCAGCAGCCGGGCTTGTGCAGCATGACATCGAGCACCTGACCGAGACTGATGCCCTGCACCTTGCGCGAATCGGTGCCGCTGGTCACCCATTGCTCTGTGAGCAACCGCACGACTTGGTCTGGGTAAGGGCTTCGCGACCGCCCTTGAACGGCGTGACCGCCTTTGCTTTCGGGCGGTAGTGGAACCGTGATCTCCGGGATGTTATTCGCACCCTCTTGCCAGCGTTGCGCCGCATCCAGGACTTCGGTAACACTCGGTGATTCAGCAACTGCCACATGTGCCTGTCCCTCCGACGCCTTGCGCAGAAGAAACAGATTCAAGCGTGAGCCTGGATTGACATGTTCGATCCCGTTGAGTGCGTCACAAACAGTTTTGGCATCTGCCTCGAACTGCTTCTCTGTGCCTTCGGGATCACTGCCGAACAGGTCTGCCAGTTGTGCTTCAATGTCGGGTTTGCCGTCCACGTAAACGATGAGAAGGTCGGATGTCTCCCGCTTCCGTCCGCCGGATACTTCAAACCTCCCGCTCGCAACTCCTCGCCACGTACGTCCCCTACGCGTTCTATCCACTATCAGCGCGAGGGCGTCTTGCATTCGCAGCGCGGCCTCCTTGGCCACAGGGACGACGAAGGCGTCGGTCAGTCCATACCGTGTGTTACAGGCAGCGTCGCTGAACATCGAGACGAGCGGGAACTCCTTGTTCAGAACGGGAAGCATCACCTTCGGGAACGCGGCGGTTTGCAGTTCAGTTGCCTCCCCAGTGAACGAGCAGTGTCTCGCCGGGTGCTTCGCAGTAGGGGCATCCCGCTCCGCAGGCAGAATGCGTTTCACGCGATCTTTGATCTCCCGTGTGTAGAGCGTCTCCTCAGCGAGATCAAACGCAAGTTGGACCGTCATATCTGGCTGACGCCCTTGCGCGTCCGGTGGCCCTTTGCCAACAACGAGCAATTCAATGGCGTCGAGGTCCTCAATGCGCGCCTGCTTCAAACTCTCAAGTGCGCGATTGGCGATGGCTTCGAGAAGCACTCCCGGGACCTTGGCGGCCTGAGTGAACCTTGAGGCAAACTCTCGAAGCGCATCGCCTTCTTCATCGTTGGATTGGAAACACTCGCGTAGCTCGGCGGCCTTATCACAGAGGTTCTGCCACTCACCCACTTCGACTCCACTGCAACTCGTAAGTGCTTGGGCCATAGCGTCACGACGACTCTGGTCACTCGACTTGTCTTGCTTCTTCCGTTTCCCCGAGTCCTCGAAACCGAGTTGTTCCCACAGAGCGTCGCCCCTCGGCACAGAGACTACGGGATTCTTGATCCGAATGACAGGGAAGCTATTCTTGTTGCCATCGCGCACAGTCCAGAGACCGGGCCATTCCTGTTCAGTAACGCTGACGATATCGGTCACTTGTCCTTCGGAGCCGAGACAAACACGGATGCACGGACCTGCGGATCGTCCCGGCGATTTCACGCGTGGATGTTCCTGTGGTGGCACGATGCCCGTCTCTTCGAGAGCTTTGTGCAGTAAGTAGGTTTCACTGAGCATGGTGTGGCTCCTGGAATTTGTAAGACATTACGCCTTTGCTGATTTTCCAGTTCTGACGGAAGTTCGGATGGACTTCCTTATTCTCCCAAACCGAGTCCAGCAGAGATGGGATGACCAAGTGGTCCACGCTCTCATCGCGATTAGTGTCCAACCGTAAGGGGCCGAAGTAAGAGGGCACAAACTTCTTCCAGCCCAGACAAGGCGTGTGGAAAGTCTGGCCGTTTTCGAGACGACGATTGAACTCGTCAGAGAATTTGCGCGCGAGTTCGCGACGACTGGACGGCTTCTTCTTGCGTGGATCATCCCGTCCCCGCTTGATCAGCTTCTCGCGCACCTCGGCGAAGAGCTTGTACCGAACGTCGACAAGAATCGTCGCAATCAGTTGGTAGTTGTTGTTGCCCTTGATCTGTACCGGCTTCCGCAAAGGGCCGCCGTAGTTCGTGATGTAGCGCTCGAACCGGATGGGCTCGCAAATCTCAACCCGCACCGGATTGATGTAGACGCTCGACAGCCACGCCACCGCCTCGAACATCCCCTTCGCTGCGCTGTATGTCGGAACGGGATACGAGATAGGCGTGGAACCGGAATCTGGCCGGGCAAACATCGCAAACGGCCCGGCAACTTCGAGTTCAATCATGTACGTATCCATCTTGTCCTTGAACCTCCAATCTGTCTGAGAATATTAAGTATTTTTGGGCGCGTCGGTTGAATAGGTGATCCGGGTCTCCAAGGCGAGGTCGGGAAGTAAGTGCCACACTCTCTCATCACTCCTCGCTCGGCACTCCGTTCAGGGCGACTTGCAGGACTTCCTTGATATCTTTGGCAAAGATGAACTGGAGATCCCTCCGCAACTCCTCGGGGATTTCGTCGGCGTCTTTGCGGTTCTTCTCAGGGAGGATGACAGTGTGGATTCCGGCTTGTCGGGCGGCGAGGACTTTCTCTTTGACGCCGCCGATGGGGAGCACCCGGCCGGTGAGGGTGATCTCGCCGGTCATGGCGACGTCGTGGCGTGCGGGTTTGTTGCTGAGTAACGAGGCGAGCGCAGTGCAGATAGCAACCCCCGCGGAAGGGCCGTCCTTGGGAATAGCTCCCGCGGGTACGTGTACGTGAATGTCGTGCTTCTCGAAGACGGTCTCCGGAATGTTGATATCCTTCGCGTGCGCGCGGAGATAACTCAAGGCGGTTTGGGCTGACTCCTGCATCACGTCACCCAGTTGTCCGGTGAGGATCAACCCCTTCCGCCCTTTCATCTTGGCCGTCTCGATGAACAGGATGTCTCCGCCGGCCTGAGTCCACGCCAGACCCGTTGAGACGCCGACGCGATCCTGCATCTCGGCGACCTCGGAAAAGAACCTGGGTGCGCCGAGATACTCGGGAAGGTTGTGGCTGTTCACGCTGCTGCGAAGCTTCCTGAGGGTCTCGGGGTCAAGGGTCGAGATTTCGGTTGTTTTGGCGTCAGGTGTCGTCTGCTCGTCCGTTGGTTCCTCACCCGATTCTGGAGGCACAGGCGCGGGAAGGCTTTCGGCGATTTTGCGCGCAGCTTTTCGGCAGACCGATCCAATCTCGCGCTCCAGGTTGCGGACACCGGCTTCGCGGGTGTATTCCACGATGATACGCCGAAGCGCTCCTTGCGAGAGGAAGAGACTATCGGGTGTCAGCCCGTGGGCCTCCAGTTGCCGGGGAATCAGGTACTGGCAGGCGATGGCGAGACGTTCCGCGGTCGTGTATCCCGGAAGCCGCAAGGTCTCCATGCGGTCCAGCAGAGCAGGAGGAATGGTGTCGAGAATGTTGCCGGTGGTGATAAACATCACCTTGGAAAGGTCCACGGGAACGTCCAGATAGTGGTCGCTGAAACTGTGGTTCTGCGCGGGGTCGAGGACCTCGAGTAGAGCGGCAGAGGGATCGCCACGAAAATCCGACCCCAGCTTATCGATCTCGTCCAGCATGAAAAGCGGATTGTTGGAATCAGCGTTGCGCAGTCCCTGGAGGATGCGCCCTGGCAGAGAACCGATGTAAGTTCGCCGGTGGCCGCGAATCTCCGCCTCATCGCGCACCCCTCCCAACGAAATCCTGACGAACTTGCGACCCAGCGCCCTCGCGATGGACTGGCCGAGCGAGGTCTTCCCGACGCCGGGTGGGCCGACAAAGCAGAGGATGGGTCCCTTCATGTCCGCCTTCAGTTTCCGCACCGAAAGATACTCCAGGATGCGATCTTTGACCTCCTCCAGATCGTAGTGATCTGCGTTGAGGATTTCCCGGGCGGCATGGATGTCGAGGTTATCCTCGGTGGACTTGGACCAGGGCATCGTGACCAGCCAGTCGAGATAAGTTCTCGACACCGTGTACTCTGCGGCAGCGGGTGGCATCTTGGAGAGACGGTCGAGCTCGCGATCAGCGGCTGTGCGCGCCGCCTCCGGCATGCCCGCCTCTTCAATCTTCTGCCGCAGTTCGTTCATCTCCGCGGACTGCGGGTCTTCCTCTCCCAGCTCTTTCTGAATCTCCCTCATTTGCTGGCGCAGGATGTACTCTCGCTGAGCCTTGTCCATGCCCTTGCGGGTCTCGGCTTCGATCTTGCCGGTCAGCTCGAGCACTTCGAGTTGATGCTGCGCCAGGGAGGCGACGTTCTTCATCCGCTGCAGCACCTCAAAGGTGGCCAACACTTCCTGGCGGTCTCCTACCTCGAGCCCGGCGGTCGAGGCGATGAAGTCAGCCAGCTTGCCCGGCTCCTCGATATTCATCGCTGTCATGTACCATTCGTCGGGAAGCGACTCGGAGAGAGCCACGATCTTCTGGTAGAGACCGAGCAGGTAATTGGTCTGCGCCTTCGACTCGATATCCTTGATCGCGGGATCGTAGTGGGTCGCCACGGACGCGTGGAAGGTGGCCGGATCGTCAACCCACGCTTCCACTGTGATGCGAGCGATCCCCTGAGCCAGCAGATGGATGCTTCCGTCGGGGGCCTTCATCATTTTGAGGATGACCGCCGCCGTGCCGGTCGAAGAGAGATCCTCCTGCCCAGGATCATCCTGCTCCTTGTTCTTCTGTAGGAACAGCCCTACGATGCGGTCACCGGCCAGCGCCGCGTCTACCGCGGCCGCCGACCGGGGACGGTTCACGACCAGCGGCGCAAGCATGAAGGGGAACACAACGACATCACGCACAGGTATGACCGGCAAGACCGCGGGGACGGGGAGGGAATCGTTGTTCGTTTCACTCATCTTTCAATGCTCCATTTGACTTCGTTATTTGCGGGCAGACTCTGGTGGCGGCTCAATCTATCCTGACTTTGACCGTCTGATTGTGCTGCTCTCCTATCTTTGGCAGCGTCACCTCGAGGAGCCCGTCTTCGTAATGGGCCTTCGCCTGGGAAATGTCCACCGCGCTTTCCATCCGTATGGCTCTGACAAAAGGTCCGTAGTCGATCTCGATCCGGTTGCACGAATGTTCCTGGTTAAGTTGCCGGCGGCGGCGGGTCCCGCGGACGATCAAATGGTCGTCTTCGTAGGTCAACTCAATGCTCTCCCTGTCGATGCCCGGCAGCTCAAAGGTGACGACCACGTGCTCGCACGATTCACAAACATCGGCGAGGGGATTCCACAGAGCGCCTACGGACTGCATCGAGCTTTTCGAACCCATCAGGAGACCATCGAAAAGTCGATCCACGTCGCGTTGCACGTGGACGAAGCCCTCGATGAAAGGTCTGGGCATGCGTTTCATAACCATCAACTCCCCTCAAGCAGTTTCTTCGGACTGCAGACAAAGTACCAGCGCTCCGATCGCGATCGTGGCCGGTTGGTTGTGTAGGCCTCGTGGGTCTTCAGGCAGTTCCATCCGGTCTTGTCGAGGAGCGCGAGGACCTGTTCCATTGAATAAGCGCGCTCCCTGTGCAGTTCTTTGAACCGGACCGGCTGGTCGCCGCCGTTGCGGACTTCGAAGAACATCTGCACTTCCGAGATCCGCAGATTGCGATCGAAGTGGCTGACCCAGTTGTAGCGGAGGTCCGCCTCGCGAAAGAGGTTGTTTTGAGTGAAAAGCTCCGACTCCAGAGCATGTTCCGAGTTCATATCGAAGATGAGAAGCCCCTCAGTCGTGACACATTGGGCGATGTTCCGAAAGGCAGCCTCCAACTCCTCTTCCCAAAGAATGTAATTCAGGCTGTCGAAAAGGCAGACGGCCAGGTCGTATTTTTCAGGAAGGCAAAGGGTCCTCAAATCCTGACACTCGAACTCCAACTCCAGGTCCGGAGACTGACCTCGCTTTGCGCGGGCGGCGGCAATCATGGCCGGTGATATATCGACTCCGGTGACCGGGTAACCGCGTTTCGCAAGCTCGAAACTGACATTTCCAGTCCCGCACGCAAGGTCTACGACAGACCGTGGCTTGACCTGCTCGAGACTCAACAGGAGTTCCACGTAATCCACCCACATGCCGTAGGGCACCCCCCCCATCAACTCATCGTAGTGGCAAGCGACGGCGGAGAACTGCTGGTAAAACTCACCGTCCCATTCCAATTCCTTGCTGGTTTTTGAGCGAGAGATGAACATGTTTCTCCGTTGGAGTAAACCGTATCGCAGTCCCTGCCGGGACTATGAGAGGCTGTTCTAATACTACAACCGTATTTGGGTGGAAAGCCCTCCAGCATGACGCCTGAAAGGGAGGGCGAAGCTCCGGCTGAGCCGAATTTCGGCGCCGCGGTGGCTCGGCAGGAGCCTCGCCCTCCCGCTTCC
>JACQGJ010000287.1 GCA_016199605.1 Armatimonadota bacterium
AAACCTATACGCGTTCAGGTTGATAAGCATACCATCTGAACGGTCACAGGAATCCTTCTTGAGGTCAACATCCTACATGGAGAATGGAACGCCCGGCACAGTCGCACCTAAAAGACGTGGAGGGTCGTGTTGAGCAGCGCTTGTCTCCTCGCCCTTTCCATCCCGCAGCCGCACTGCGCCAGGTCGTCGAGCACGTAACCATCGTCGGTCGGGATATAGCTGCCGTTCTCTCGCCGCGTGTAGAGCTGGAGGTAGTCGTTGTGCTGGTCGAGATACGGAGTCGTAATCTCCACCCAGCTCTCCGCCTGCCGCAGCTTGGTCTTGTCCTTCAGCCACTTCACACATTGGTCAAGAAGGTTGTTGATCTCGGTCAATCATGGGAACGGGAGTGAGTATAGCAGCAGGCTGGCGCGGCGGCAATGCCCCAACGTGACTTTCATCCCGGCAATGCCAATAGGCGTGCGGGGCGAGGTCGCCGGTGTCCTTTTCTTCATCGAGGGTGAGACCATCTACGGCTGGTACGCCGCCGACCAGGCCGAGCAAGTCTGGGATTCCGTCCCCGTCATCTTCCCAACCGAAAATCTCGTCTTCCCACCGATGCAGCAGGAAGCGCCGGAACCAGGTCAAAAGGCTGGCGGCTGGTGGAAATCTTTCATAACGCGTGCGGCGAATTGTCCTGATTGCCGCATAGTGATAGCCACGCCGCCGCGTTCCGTCAAGATGCGCCGTGGCAGTAGCAGCATGACCGGATCTCACGGATTGACGCGGGCTGATGTGCGGCGTATACTCCTGCCCAAGTAGAATCCGTTGAAAACATACTGTTCACTCCGCTACGCGGCGTGAACAGGGCGAAATCGAGCTTCCGTCCAATGGTTTCTTCTGCGCCGGGTAGCGGGTGGAACAACCCATTGGGGCGGACAATCCGCCGGGCTGACGCCTTGTCGGTGCCGATGCGCAAACCCTCCAGGTTTGCTTCTTGCACCGCCTGCGGCTGCCGCTCAATTTCGCCCCGTTCGGCCCCGGTTCAACAACGCGGCCCTTCGCAGGAGAAGAGAACAAATGCTCTGCTTCCCTAAGACGCTCCTGTCTGCCGCCCTCGCCCTGCCGTTGCTGCTGCCTGCGGCGATTCGGGCGGAAGATTGGCCCCAATGGCGCGGGCCGAACCGGGATGGCGTGTGCGGTGAAACCGGCCTTCTGGAGTCGTTCCCAGCCGAAGGTCTGAAGGTCCGTTGGCGTGTCCCAGTCGGGTGGGGATTTTCGAGTCCGGTTGTGGCTCAAGGCCGGGTTTACCTTGCAGATTCCGAGGTGGTGAAACCCAAGGCCATGGAACGTGTCCATTGTTTTGAGGAAACGACCGGCAAGGCGCTCTGGACCCACGTCTATGAGGTGGCCTACGAAGACTGGGCCTTCGACCCGAAACAGGAGATCGGTCCCGTTGCGACACCGATTGTTCAGAAGGGCAAAGTGTATACGGTGGGAAGGCTCGGCCACCTCTTCTGCCTCGATGCCCGCAAGGGGGAAGTGATCTGGCAGAGGAACCTGGAGAAGGACTACCACGTTCCCTTTGCGCCAGGCGCACCGTCGCCGTTGATCGAAGGAGACCTCCTGATCCTTTTCATCGGCGGGAAACCGGGCGCCGGCGTCATCGGTTTGCGCAAGGACACCGGCAAGGAGGTTTGGAGGGCGCTCGATGAATGTCTGACATTCAGTTCGCCGATCGTCATTTCCTCCGGCGGGAAAAGACAACTGATTGTCTGGACGCAAGAATCGGTGACTTCCCTGGACCCAGCGGCGGGAACGACCTACTGGCGGCAGCGGCTCCTCACCAGCGGCGAGTACGCGGTGTCCACCCCGGTGTTTCACAAGGACCGATTGCTGATCGGCGGATTGATGTTCCAACTGGATCCGGACAAACCCACCGCCAAAGTGCTCTGGCCCGACTCGAAAACTCCCTCCCGAAGAATCTTCAGCCATACCTCGACCGCGCTTTTCCTGGGTGACTATCTGTTCTCCGCCAAGTCATCGGGCGAATTGATCTGCGTCGTGGCGAACACCGGCGACCAGGTTTGGCAGTCGGACAAGGTGACCGGCCTGAAAAATGGGGGGAGCATCCACCTGACTCCGAACGGCGATTCGGTGTTGCTCTACACCGACAAGGGAGAGCTGATTCGCGCCCAGCTAACTGCCCAGGGTTACAAGGAGATCAGCCGCGTCGCTTTGCTGGAACCCACTTTCCCATTTGCGGGAAGGAAAGTCGCCTGGTCTCCTCCGGCGTATGCCAACCGTCACGTCTTTGCCCGCAACGGCAAAGAACTGATCTGCGCCTCTTTGGCGGTGAAGCCATGAACGGTGAGCAATCAAGGCAAGAAAGGGGGCCGGTGAGCTTGGTTAGGCCGACAACGAAGCAGGCTCGACGGCGGCCCTCTGGGAATTCGTGATGAAGCGGTCTCTTTCCGATAAAGTCTTCTCCGTCGCCGTCCTGTTGCCCTTCGGGGCGGCAACCGCCTACCTGTACTATGGGAAAGGCGCGGCCTTCGACTCCTTCATCTACGGTTCCGGTTCCTGGGGATTCGGTTGCATCCTCAAGCTTGTTCTCTACCATGGGGTCGTCCGCAAGCTCCGACACGACGCGACCAGCATTCTGGGCGTTTCGGCTCTTAACGGTCTGGTATCCGGAGTGACGGAGCTTGGGCTATCGCTGGTGTTCTTCGCGTTTCTGCCAATCCTATCGCTGTGGGACGTGGTCGCCTTCGGAATTGGCATCGGGACGATCGAGGCCTCTCTCGTCGCCACGTCTCGGGATCTTCTCAAGGGCACTGCCCTGGAGAAATCTGCCGACGAACTGGAGGCCACGGTTGCTCGGCTATCGGGAGGCCGACGGTTGGTGTACGGCTACGTCTTTCCGTTCGCCGAGCGTCTGATCGCCGCGGTCATCCATGTTGGAACCCGCGGATTGGTGTACGTCGCCTACCACGCAGCCAACCCGGTGCCGTTTCTCCTCGCCCTGTCGGCGTTCTTTTTCGCGGATGGTATTATCGGCTACCGCTTGATTCATCAGGGTAGGCTCAGCGACCTTCGTGTTCTCAACAAGACGTATGTCGCCCTGGCCACAATCGCGGTACTTGTCCTGGCGGGCTTCCTCCTCTACTGGCCTGAAGGCGGGTACCAGCTTCCAAGTGCTCGGGTGCCGGTAGCCGTGCGCCGTCTTCCAGTGCTACTTTGTCTCCAACGCAACCACGCGACCATCCGCCAGTCCGACCACCAGTCGGCTTCCCATCCATGCCATTCCGCAGACGTCTTGCGGCACCGTTTGCTGAGACTTGAGGTTCCCGTTCGTATCAAAGGTCTGGAGCGTGCCGCCCCAGTAAGCGACGGCGTCCAGCGTCCCACCGCTGACGACACTTTTGACGATACGGTCGGGGAGGAGCCACTCCTTGGAGATCTGGCCGACGTCGGTGGAAAGTCCCGGAGTGGACTTGAGATCGTCCGAAGTCGTCGGTTTCTGCTCGAGGATATTGCCTGCGGCGTCTATTGTGGTCTTTGAGCCGTCCCAGGAGCACGCGACCACTCGGTCCTTCTCGGCTTTCAGGGACACGGCGCGGTCTGGCAGCGGAACCTGCCACGCCACCCTGAGTTCGGCAACTCTGTTGGTTGGGCGCGGCGGCGCTTCGCTTGATGCCATGTCAGGGAACACGAGCGGCGTCAGCGGATCAATGCCGGCGGCGGCTTCGTAGAAAGAGCCCACCGCCTCCGACATACCCTCCGCATCGTAGGCGATCAGGCACACCGACTCGATGGACTGACCGACTATGTCAAGTTGCCAGGCCATCATGCCGTGTCCGCGTCCGGGAAAGTCTGGAGAGGGGGCGTAAGGCAAAGCTTTGTGTTTGAGCACTGTGTCGATCAGAGCGTTGTCCTGGGAGTTCCCAAGAAGGACGACAGGGCCGCTCACGTCGTAGCCGACGAGATCGTGGGGATTGTCACGGCCCGCCTTGATCTGACCGGAGGCGCGGTAGTCAATGCCGACGAAGGTTCTCGCCTCCTCCTCGGAAAGGTCACGAGGCTTCACCTCCGCCGACTTTATGAGGGCACACTTCACATTCCACGGCTTAAGACTGTTGGCGAGTCGCTGGGCCGCGGCGTCGTTGTAGTCGGAAGCTCCCGTCACGATCACCAAGGCTTTTGAGTTCCGGACCAGTCGAAAGATTTTGTCGCGGTCATCGCTGAAGGAGACGGCTCGTGGGCTTGCACCGGCGACAGCGGAGACGTCCCGAGCGTTCTCCAAGAAGAACTCTGTCTTGCCGACAGTATTGGACAGCAACTCCTGGACAGACACAATCCATCTGCCGGAAGGGTCGTTGCAGGCAAGGGGAAGGCTCATCCTGCAGACCCCGTCATCGGTCGCTCGCAGCAGATCGTAGCGAACGGTTCCCGAGGGGTCGGCGATCTTGATGCTCAGCGGAACGGAGCCTGATAGTAGACCGTTGTCATCCACAGCCATCACAACCATGGCACTGAAATCTACATGAAGTGGCGCTCGAATCGAGGTATAGTCACGAACAACGGTGGGGAGCGTTACAGAGACACCACGTATCGGCCGCGCCGTGCGTGCGAACACACGCATTTGACCCGGGCCAAACCTGAAAAGGCCGGACAGGTCCGGGCCTCGTCCCGCGAAGCCGATCTCCTGGCCGCCCAGCACGGCATCGTAAACCGGCCTGCCGTCGGAAGGGAGGCGAATCATCACCGTCGCCGGGGCGATGGAGTTGCGTTCGCCCTTGATCGCATCGTAGGTCGCATTCACGGCAAAGACGTATTCTACGTCACCGGAAACGTGACGCGCCGCAACGATGCCCGG
>JACQGJ010000290.1 GCA_016199605.1 Armatimonadota bacterium
AGTAGGTTCCGGGGGCGCACTTGTCTGGCGCATGGACCGTCAGCCAGAACTGGCGGCTTTCATGGGCAGGAATGTCGGTAACGCACACGCCTCCACCGAAGCCTCCCTGCCTGCCTTTCGGCGGGAGCACGGTCCGATCATCGCGCAGCAGAAGATCGGGACACAACGTCTTTTGCACTCCTTCGTAGAGGGATAGCATCCTCATCCGCAAATGCACCACCCGAAGATCGATCTGGCCCGGGCCGAGCTTCGCGTTTTTCGGCCCCACCAGCGAGTTGAGGGAGGCAGAGAGCTCTTTCGCTTGTTCCAACGCCCGGACCGTGAACGTCCCGCTGATGTACTGGTCGGGTGAGCAGGATAGCTTCAGTCGATCAATGACCTGCTCCTGCGAAGGGAGGTGGTCGTTCAGCAACTCCTCATAGGGTGGCACACTGGAAACAATGTAGCCCTTCTTGCCTGCCGCGGGTTTGAGACTGGAGTCGTCCCGGTAGCGCCGCGGGGCGCTGACCTGTGGCTGCTTCACCGGGTCCGGCAGTGTCCCCTGTTCCGGCTGCAGATTCGTATCGGTAGTGAAGAGTGCCGCGTCGAGCATCGTACCGCCAATGGTAAGATCGACGTGGTGCCGCCCCTTCGTCACTGCCGTCTCGCCTGCATGTTGCCAGACGTATCGTCCACCACCGGGACCTCCTTTGCCTGCGGAAACAGCCCTTTCATCGACCGTCACCGCGACATTACCGTAGCCTCCATACTTCCGTACCCAGACCTGATACGAGCCGGCTGAAGGGAAATCGGCAACCCAGGTGAGTTTTCCGGTTCCCCACGCGGCGTAGTCCCCCAAAGGTTTCGTTCCTCCATACTCGCTGCCGTTCGGGTATAGCCCCCACCCCGGCATCAAGGCGCTGCCCGTGGCCCAGATGGTTGTAGCCGTCTCCTGGGAATACCCACGTGAATGTAATCCGCAGAGGATGAACGCGAGACATAAAAGTGTCGTGCAAGTCGAGTTCTTCATCGGGACCTCCCTCACAACCTAAGTGTGCGAATTCGCTCAAGATAGTACTTGTAGTCGTCTAACGAAGTTCCTGGAGTGATTAAGTGATCCGGCATGATGATGTATCCCCCGTCGTGCATCAGGGGGATTCGTCGTTCGATCTCGGCGTCAATGGCGGGGGGGGCCTTTTCCAGTTCCAGCTTGTCGAACCCGCCGATGATACGCATTTCCTTTCCGTACTTCTTCCGATACTCCATCGGGTCGGCGTTCCAGGTCCCGATCTCGATGGGGAAGTGGACGTTAACGCCGGAGTCGAGCCACGGCTTGACCAGTGGCGCTACGTCGCCATCAGTATCTACGCCCAGCAGCTTCACTCCGTACTCCTCCAGTTTGTTGCGGACCTTGAGGTAGCCGGGGGCGACGCATTTGCGGAAGATATCGGGACTGACCAGCGGACCACTCTTGCCGCAGATGTCTTCCCATCCGAAGCCCATATCGGGCCTTGTCTTCATTCTGGGGATCACCTGGTCGAGGCCCCAACAGGTAAGGTCGGCGAGAGTGTTCACGATATCGGCATACACGTCTGGAGCGTCATACATGAGGTAAGACATGTTCTCGACACCCATCCAGTTTCTGATCCATCCCATCATGGAAGCAGTTCCGACGGCGATGGGCAAGGCGGATTCCTCCGCTCGAGCAAGCTGACCCTCGAGGTCCGCTGGAATGCGACTGGGACGTGGTTGCAGACGCTTCCTGAAACTGTCCCAATCCCCGGCATCTTTCAGCGAGTAATCGAGGTACTGCGGGATGCAGGACTTGTGCTTCCAGTCCTTCTGGACGACACCCTCGCCGTCACGAAAGATGCGGTAATCTTGCGTGTCTTCGAGAGTCTCGACCTCGAAGGTGGGGAAGAGATGCACATTGACACCAACGAAGGTCCAGTGGGGAATCGCGCCGAGAAAGTCCCGCTCCTCCACGTCAGCCGGCATCCCTTCCAGGATCCAGCGTTCACGCGTTTCGGGCCATCCCGTCCAGTGGATAACGGGCATTCGGTCAAAGTCGCCGTAGTGCATGATGTTTTGCCAAAGCTCACGATCGGTCATTGTTATCTCCTGAGAACCATCGATAGCATCAATACGACCTCCATGTGGTCAATGTCAAGGCAGGAAATTGTAGACCCTCTTCTGCAGCCAGATTCCATAAACCGTCCACATCCCGCCGCCGAGAAAGTCCCCCAGAATCAGCCCCATGAAGAAGGGGATGGCCTTCTGGTAGGATTCCATCCCGGCATATTTGAGGAGGCTGCGCTTCACCAGCCAGGCGATGAGCAGACTGAGCCAGAACAGGTTCATGCTCCAGCTTCCGGACACTGCGAAGCCCGCCGGATGGAACGGCCACCA
The DNA here is from genome assembly GCA_016199605.1 of Armatimonadota bacterium. Classification (GTDB taxonomy): domain Bacteria; phylum Armatimonadota; class Abditibacteriia; order CG2-30-59-28; family CG2-30-59-28; genus JACQGJ01. The sequence goes on from JACQGJ010000290.1 coordinate 2,389, forward strand.
CATGAACTGCATGCGCATTACGTACAGGAACAGCGTCATCAGCGCGCCGGCAAAGACACCGAGAAGGGAGGAGTGGCTCAACGTCCGTGGTTGGTTGATCCAGTTTGCCAGTTGGTTGAAAGCTTCGCCGCCGAAGTAGTAGTGCCCGCCCTGCGTGTAACTCATGTGCAAAATCCCCCAGAAGGAGGCCAGAGTGCCGAAAAGAACGGCGACGAGAATGGCGATTAACATGGAGCGTTGTGGAAGATGGGCGTCAGTTGCCAGCTTCATGCCCTCCAACTGGTGGGGCATCTCATGCCCGCGGTAGGCCCGGTTGAAGAATTGAAAGAATGTGAGAGAAGTCAGGTTGCCCATTCCGAGGGGTTTAGTTCCAAGCATGTTGGTGATCATGTAATGGGCGCCCCCGAGGTGCAAGTCATGGACCGGCGCCCCCAACTCGGCCCGCAGTCGAGAAACGCTGAGACTAACCGCAAAGTAGAACAGAAAGAAGACACCTGCGATCCACCACGACATCCCGATCTTGATCGAAAACAACCAGAGAAGGCTCAAGGACCCAAGGAACCCCCAGAAGGCGACGGAGTAAGGCATCGGTTCACCGTCGGAGGGGAGCGGTGGAGCGTCCCTCGGTCGCCGCGACAGGGCAGTAGTCACCACGCGCCGCAAGTGATCGCGGCTCAGGTAGATAGAGATGAGAGCGACCATCAGGTATGCGCCGAAGCACTGATCCTCGACGAAGGGAGAGCGAGGAATCCCGTAAAAGCCAAGGGCACTGGAAAGCACACGCTCCACTTTCCAGAAGAGGTAGAAGAACCAGCAGGAGAAGGAAAGGTCGAGCGGTATGAAGAAGCCCAATCCTACGGCAAAAGGGAATACCTGCATGGGGGTCCAGCCAATGGCATTCCACGGGCGGTTTGGGAAGTTGGGTGAAAGGTCGTAGATGACGCCTCCCAGGCTGGGCCACGCGGGATACAACACATTGATTCCGTTGTTGAAGTTCAGGAGAAAGGCCAGTCCAAGCCCGAGCCACATCAGCTTGTTTTTGTATAGCCGCCCGTCGGGCCGGGTCATCTCCAAGGGAAGGCGGACCACCGGAAAACTCAACCGGGTATGCTCGGTCCACTGCTTTCGGACCAGCGTGTTGATGCAGAGCATCGCGAAAGACAGAACGAAGATAAACCCAGTCCAGACGGACAGCGGAGTAACCCAGTGCCGAAGCTCTGCCAGCGAATAGAGCCTGGCATGTCCCTGGTGATAATGCTTCAGCGTTGTCGGATCGGTGAGCAGGAGGTATCTCGGGAGGTGGTCGAGGAACAGGTTCTTCCAGTTGTTCTCCGGGGCCGCGAAGTGAAAAGGATGAGTGATGATGCAGATCAGCGGGCCGATGAAGTCGATGCCACAGAGGGCCGTCGTGATGGAAAGCATGGTGTAAATAAGCAGCATCTCTCCATGGGACAAGGCGAGGCGCGGCGCGAAGCGATGGATTGCGCAGTTGAGCAAGGACAGGAGGAACAGGATTCCGATGACGTTGAAACACAGGCTGACGGTGGAGGGATTGCTCTGGCCCCACTTCCAACTGTAGGCGCTCCAGAAGGTGACGACGGGGATGAAGAGAACGCCAAGGGCGATGCCACGCCAGAAGCCAGCGGGGCGCGGCTGGGGGGTGTGGGCTGGAACTGTTTTGATGACAAGCCTCCACGGCAGAAAACGATCGCGATGGAACTTCGCGGCAAGACGCCACCGTGTTCACAGCCGACTATCTTAAAGGCCGGAGGCGTCCGTGTCAAAGGCCAATGTGGAGGAGGCCAGGGGGCGTGCTCTATTCAGTTCTGATGGAACGAGTTAGCAGGGCTACGCCTTACGGCTTCGGGTACTTCTCCCTCAGCCGCTGGGCGTAGGGCTTCATGTCATAGACGCGGCGCGCTTCGAGACTGTTGGCGAAGTTGGAAGCGGTTGCCCCAGCAGCCTGCGCTCCCGCAACCTCCTTGAACCGATCAAGAGTGAAGGTTGCCAGATCGAAGAGAAAGTCCAGCAGCTTTGCATTCGTTGCCTGCAACATGGAAGGTTGGATCCCTTCACTGATCAGGACGTCGGCCCGCTTGGCCACCTCGTTCGACTTGAGAGCCTCGCGGAAAGCGGCTCCCACCGGAGAGACCGTTTCCTTGTTGACTTCCCGTTGTGGCAGTGGCTGGCTGGAGGAGACGTTCCTAGGCAAAGGGTCTATTGCCTTCACGGTAATCGCGAGCGCTCCCGCCAACTCTTTGACACACCGCTGCAGGTCCTCCGGTTTCTTGCTGGTCTGGATTTTTGACACCAGGTCCGAGCAAAAGGGACGGCTGAGCTGCGGAACGATGGTTGCCGCCGTTTTGACGCGGCTCATCGTTCTCAACAGCTCCAGCGGCAGCTTTTGCAGGTCGGCTTCAGACGGGCTGGTGAAGGTGCGGGGCTGGTTCGCATCCGGCGGGGAGGAGATACCGGGAGGGTTGCGCCAGCCTCCGGACGGCGGATCGACCTGATACTTCACGGGGCGCTTCAGGATTTCCATCGCCTGTTCCGCCTGCCCTGCCAGGGCAAACATCTCGGCAGCCGGGAATCGAAGGGAAATCGATCCAGCCGAGTGGTCATAACGCAAACACGCAACGGGATCGATCGTTAAAAGCCCGTCCATGA
>JACQGJ010000297.1 GCA_016199605.1 Armatimonadota bacterium
CTGCCGACAGGTTCCTTCCTGAATATCCAGCGGCTGCAGTGACGCTCTGTCTTGAACGGGAAACACCCGGTTCGGGATCGTGCGCCCGCGCGCCTCCCGCATGGAAGCCGGATCGTCGTCTTCGGCCCCGGTTGGTATACGGCTGATACAGACGTAACGCTCACCCTCCGAGAATCTACACTTCACGAGATTCTCGCGACGCGTATCATCAACCTTGACCAGCGAGTCATCGTGCAGCAGCAGTTCCGGGACGAGGACTCGATGCTGCCGATCCTGAAAGACATCCTGCCAGGCCGAGCCGCTCTGATACCAGCACTTGACCACCCGCAGGTCGACACTGGCCGCGGGTATTGAACTCGCTTTGCCGCGCAGGTTGCCGATCTGGAACGTAAGCCTTCGGAGGTCGCCCCATGCCGCCAGCACGAAACTAACTGGCTCAAACTCGCCCGGCGCGGCGACAACGTGGAATGTGTCACTCGCTATGCCCTTCGCTGGAAAGGAGTTGGGTAGACGCAGCGTGGCGGTCACGGGCTTGACTGCGTAGGCAACGGCTCGCTTGAGCGGCGCTCGCCCCTGTGCCAGAGCGGCAGCGGTGCCCTCGATGCGTTGGAGGAGGGCGGAGAACTGGCGGAACTTCCCGGTCGAGAGGTCCCGCGTCTCAGCCGCTTTCTCACCCGCTATCCATTGCCTTGCCAAAGATACCTGGCGCGTGATGCGAGTCGCGAGGTCCCTGTCAGTCTTGCGGGAGGACACGCTGCGCCTCAGTTGCGCTCGACTCCGCTCCAGCGTCTGGTCCCAAAACAGCAGCGTCTCCAAGGAAACCGAGACCGGCAGAGCCGCGATCTCCTCCTCGGTCAGCGCCCGATTGTAAACCTGCACTTCATCCATGCAACCGAGAAGAGGATTCCAGCCGCCGACGTCGAGACCAAGCAGAAGAGGTTGCCCGCTCTCGTCGCGCAGACCCACGATGACGTGAGTGCGCTCATCAATCTTCTGCCCGTCCCGGTAGAGGCGCATCCGCTTCTCGTCGCGGGAGAACACATAGACGATGTGACACCAGACATCCTTCTCCGCAGGCAACACCCACTGCATCTCCTGCTTTGAGGCGTCCCAGTTCTCTCCGCCAAGAATCGTGGCGATGCGACCCCGGTGGTCGATGCGTGACCGCCAGTTCCAGTTCTTGGAGACGAGGGTCTGGCAGTCTCCCTTCTGCTCCGGGTCCTGCCTGATTCTGCCGGGTTTCACCCAAAGAGAGATCGTCAGACCGTCACGGAGGTGCAGCGAGGGACTGTCGGGGATCTCGACCCAACCGTCCACCCCACCAAACTGCACACCGCCCTGAAGAAGACCGGGGCTGCGCGCCGCGCCGCCCCGGAGGGTTCCGTCATTCCGGTTCCCGCTCAGGTCGCGGACAACTGAGCCGGACGGCTCGTCGAAGTTGTAGCGAGCGACCAGACCGTTCAACGTCGCCGGCGGGGCGGTCCAGCCGCTCATCGGGACGAAGACCATCATCAGTGTCGGCAGAAATCCATGTAGCATCCACAATCCACGCATTTCCTCTTCCCCCTCATTCGCAGGTCAGGTAGGCCGCATACAGCCGGGGTTCAGGATACTCTCCCCGGCTCAGGTGGATTCTCAGTCGCACCGTCCTTCCCGACAGGGACGACAGATCGGCTTTGGGCCACGCAACGGGGCAGTTGAGTCCCTCGGCTGACGCGGACACCCCCGCGCTATCTCCGGAGAACTTAGGAAGCAGACCAAACCGCTCGTACGCGATTTCCACTCGCACGCCGCGCGCACCCTCCGCGCGGAGTGCGGTGATCTTTGACCCCCACCCTGACCCTCCCGGGCCAGCGTGCTGCCGACCAGTGTCTACGAAACCACGGAAGCATACCACATAGCGCCGCCCTGTGCACCCCCGCAGTCTCTGCCACTCGCGTGCGAATGTGGGCTAACACGAATGCTGTGGATTCACAACTCCTTTTGACGACAGAGGTGGAGTGTTGTAGGATGGCGGAGCGAACAGAGAGCGCGCTCGAGATTGTGAAAGGGAGCAGAACCACCATGAGTATCATCCATATCGAGAAGTCACTTCATCTCGCGTCACCTGACAACAGTGCTTCGGTGCAGGTCGCAGACATCGCGCATGCATCGAGGGACAGGGATATCCTCCTCGAAGCGTTCTACTCCGGCACGCTGCGTCGGTCGGAAGACAATGGAAGCACCTGGGAGGCTGTTGAAGAATGGGAGCGAGAGGAGCCGCTGGAGAATGAACTCATCCTGGAGCGCTCGCTGCCGATGGTTTTCTGCGACCCTGAGAATGGACTTGTCCTGCGACTGTTAACGACTCAACAGTACAAACCGGGGACCATCGCTTGGGACTACTCGGTGGCTCTCGGTCCGAGGACAAGCAGGATGTTCATCCAGGTGTCACGGGACGAGGGACGCACCTGGTCACAGCCCGAGCAGATCATCCTGTCGGGTGAGGAGTATGATGCGCTTCACTGGATGGACGGAGTCTACTACGGAAAGAATGGACGGGTCACCGAGGGGACGCACTTCCTCAAGAGCCGTGATGGGTCTGTGCTTGTTCCCTTCAATGGCGCGAGGCTCTTCGGCGACGACATCCTCAATCCGGAGGTCCCACCTGAGCGGTCCAATCCTGACGGAAACGTGGAGTGGGTGAGCGGCTGCCTCATCGGGCGGTGGAGGGGAGACGGAAGCGGGTTGGACTGGACGCAAAGCTCACTGGTCACGCTACCGCGGAAGTACTCCTGCGACGGCGCGGATGAACCATCGATTGACTACCTGCCCGACGGGAGGTTGTTCATGGTCCTTCGGGCGCGAACCTACCCGCACACATGCCAGGGACTACCGGGACTTCACTACTATTCTCTGTCGTCGGATGACGGCAGAACGTGGTCGGAAGGTGAGCCGTTGCTTTTCGGTGACGGCTCCCTTCCCATGTCGCCCGCGTGTCTCGCCAATGTGTTCCGTTCCTCGAAGAATGGTCGGTTCCATGTTATCACGAACTTCTGCGACGTTCCTCCGGTCAACTGCGATCCCCGGACGAAACTCCAGATCGCGGAGATTGACACCGAGACGCTCCGAGTAAGGAAGGACACCGTGACGATCATCGAACAACAGGACAAAGCCGTGGGGCAACCGGACGAGATGCGTTTCTCGAACTTCCGGTGGTATGAAGATCGGAAGACGAAAGACATCGTCCTGTTTCTGACTGGAGGCACTGCCACTGGTGACCCCGCCCTGCGTGACCGAGTGCCGCCGCACGCTTATCGCTACGACATCCGCCTGCCAGAATAGGGTTGGCAAAAAGGACCTCACAGCGTCTCCAACGGGAAGGACAACCGGGCAATTCTGGAGCAAATCCCCTTGCTCCAATTCGTCCCCTTCTACCAGTCTGTACCACGGGTATTCGTTGTCAGGGCTGCCTACCATGCGATCCTTCCCCATCTGGTCTTGTAACTTCAGTTCTCTTCAACGAAACGAGTCGTGCCACACTGCCGGTTGCGCACTTGATAGGTGACACGCGTGCGCCGCGCTGGAGCAACGTGGAAAACCTCAGGAATATCGGGATCTGTGACATCCTCCGGTTCATCAACAAAACGGAAGGGCGCAGGACCCCGTTCTCGGACCTGGATCGTCACACGCTTTCTTGATAGCGGATGCAGGTTGAGCACCTCAGGGACCTCTTCCGCCTCTGATATGGTCTTTCCTTCGACCGCGGCAGTGGGTGCCTGCGCCGCGTCAGGAGACGCCTTCTTGCGCGGCTTCACCAACTTGTGTTTAAGCTCCTTTGCCGAAGCCCTCTTTGGTGCAATCGTCTTCGCGATGCTGCTCACTCCTTGCTCTGTTTCCACGACCGCATTATCTCACATTTGCCGATGGTAGAGAACGCTCGCCGTAGCGTTCTTACCATCAGTGATCGCGCACCCTTACGGGGAATGGCATGGCGACGCGGACTCAAGGAGAGTCCGACATTCCCTACACCTTCATCGTCTTCGTCGTATCATTGCCCAAGATATCAATCACCTTCACCACCACCGTATACGTTCCCGGAGCGTCGTAGGTGTGGGTCGTTTGCTTTAAGAGCGATTCGTCCTTGCGGGTGCGGCAGGATTGCCATTCGTTGTGGAAAGTGTCGCTGTGATTATTCCAGTCCACCGCCCAGTAGTCAGTCCATTGCTCCCAGTGCTTCTCCGCCTGGCGCACGTCCTCCGGCACGTCGTCGGGGGAAATGACGAAGTTGACCAATGATAGCGTGACCGGTCGCCCTTTCGCTGCTTTCTGCCGACTGCCTCGTGCCTGGGAACTCGCGGAGTTCCACTGCACCTCCACTTCTACCGACAGCGCCGCCCCTGCCCTCTTTCATCTTCCTGACTTGGACATCACTCCCAACCTCACCCCCGGCACTTCGCCTTGCGGATAGCACTTCATCTTCAGCGCCGGGCTGTTGGCGGGAACGCGGAAGTCACGGGTCAGGTAGTCGTTAAAGACGAACGGCTCGACCTGGCTGCCCTGTTCGAGGTTCAGGGCAGCGCGGACCGCGTCCAGCGTTGTGTAGCGTTCATTGTGCCGCCAGGCGCAACCCCAACTGAACAGCGGCTGGGCTTCGGCAGTCGAGTAGAGATTGTTGGAGAACCTGAGGTTCATCTTGTCGAGTGTGAGGTTGACGGGCCAGCCGTTTGCATCGCGGTCCATCGCGCCTAACTTCCCCTTGGCCTCAATCTTGGGAGAATCGGCTGGTTTCTTCTGCAAAGGCAACGGCCAGTGGCGCTCGTCGAGCACGTCGAACCATCCCCAGGTCTGCGCGTCGCGGTTATAGGCGAGGACGTTGTTGCGGATCGTCTGGTCGTGGTTCCAGACGGGGCGCTCGGTTTTGAGGTCGTCCACGGTGACGGTCGTCCGTCCCTGTTCGCGAAACTGAAAGCCCTCCTTGTTTCCGATCATCAGGTTTCTCTCGATGATGCAGTTGGGCGAGCTGGAGAGAGCGATAGCCCCGTCCGCTCCCCAGGCTCCGGGCGTCGTGGCGAAGCCGTTGCCGATGATGACGTTGTCGTGAGCGTGCAGGCTGTAGGAGATCTCGTAGAAGATGCCGGCGTCCTCGTTGTTGGCAATCAGGCAGTTCCGAATGACACAGTTCTCGTTACCGATGTCGAACCAGATACCGACGCCCCGGTTGTCGAGGAACTGACTCTTCTCGATGACTGCCCCCCGACAGAGACACAGCTTGTCTCCTCCCGCTTCCCAACCGCGGGGATACTCCTTGATGTTGTTGTTGCGGACGACGCACTCCGAGAACAACAGATTGTGCGCCTGCCCTGCCGAGAAGCCCAACTGGCCGTTGTCCTGAAAGACGCACCGGCGAATCACGATGTTCTCGCCGACCAGTGACGCTCCTGAGGAGTTCATCCGCTCAAAGACGCAATCCTCCGCCGTGCTGTTCTTCCGGAAGATAGCAGCGCCCGACTGCGCGGGATTGGCGGCGTAACGAAAACGAATCCCGCGGACGTGAACATGCTCGCCTTTGGATTCCCATAACACCGGGCGGGTTGACGCCTCGACCAGCAACCCTTTGAGGTCGGAGTCCTGTGCGTTCCAGACGTAGAGCCGTTTGTTTTCCTTGTCCACGCAGAACGTGCCGCGGCTCATCTGGTCGCGACGCAGCACCTGGTGCAACGGGTAGCCCTTGATGAAAACCTGCTCGACTCGCCCGATGGTCATGTAAGGCTCTCCGTCGGGATGGATGTTGTCCTTGCTCCAACCGAGGAACACGTGGGTCCACGGAGTACTGAAGATGTTGCCCGGACCCTCTTCCTTCTTCCAGTCGCTGATCCCATCCGCACCGGTGACGATGACGTTCGCTGCCATGTCCGCCTGAAACCGGATTGGCTTCTCTTTCGTGCCACTCGTTTCAACGAGCACCCGCTCGCGGTAGACGCCGTTGCGGACGAGGACGGTGTCGCCCGGCTTCACTTCCTTCGCGGCGCGGGAAATCGTCTTGAAGGGCTTGTCGGATGTGCCGGGGTTGTCGTCGCTCGCCCCGGACTGAAGCTGGGCGACAACGTAGGTCTTGCCCGAGGTCTTGGGTTGTCCCTCAGCGGACCCCCCTCCCCGATGCAGGAAAAGGGGAACGGCGACACAGCCAAGCGCAGCCCATCGGGTGTTACGTGATTGTGTTAGTTGTTGCATGTTGGCTCCCTTCGATCTATCTCAAACTTCGTCTCCGAACAACTGCGGAACACTCATCCATTCCGACCCCGAAGCCGATCCACGTCCGGGCGACTGCCACTGGCTCTTCGCCGTCTGCACCGTTTCATCGTCAAGACCGGGTCGGGCGAACATTACCTCCTCCTCATAGAGAGACTTGCCTCGCCAGTATAAGCGCGAGGCGCGAAGGAAACAACACTGCCCCACATCTGCCTGCTGCGAGAGAATCGGGGCGTAGAGATCGCGTACCTGCTGAGGCACTCGCGGAAGGACACTTTTCGGTGTCACAGGTTGCCGCTCGCTGGCTGCGGTTGCGCCTTCATGCTGTTTGTTGTATCCTCCCTATGCTCCAAACCACCAACTGCAAGCTGTAAACGAGGAGTGGATCAGTGAAGGAGATTCGTTTTGGCATCATCGGCACCGGAGTACCCGGGCAAGTGCTCGATGGACTGCCGCAATACAATGGGATCGCCGAATGGCACGCCCACTATATCAACGAGACTGAAGGCGCGAGAATTGTTGCCTGCGCCAGCCGCACCGAGGAACATGCGCGACGGTTCGCCGACCAGTTCGGGATCGACTACCATACCGATTACCGAGAGCTTTTGCAGCGCGACGACGTGGAGGCGGTCAGCATCTGCACCGCCAGCGGCGCACACGGCGAGGCCCTCGATGCCGCCGCCAAAGCGGGCAAGCACGTCGTCGTGGAGAAGCCCCTGGAGGTCACCCTCGAGAAGTGCGACGCTGCGATCGAAGCCTGCGATAGAGCCGGTGTCGCACTTTGTGTGGCCTTCCCAGTTCGCTACAATCCCGCAATTGCCGCCATCAAGCGGGCGATCGACCGCGGCGACTTCGGCAAGCTGATCTGCGGAACTGCGATGTGTCGTCGATACCGTGACGAGGATTACTACGCCTCCAGCCAGTGGCGCGGTACCTGGCAATGGGATGGCGGGGGCGCATGCATGAATCAGGGGAGCCATACCATCGATACTTTCTTGTGGTTCTTTGGCCCGGTCGAATCGGTCTACGCGCAGAGCGGGACTCTCGGCCACAGCGCGTTGGAGGTGGAAGACGTCGCTTGCGCAACCCTCCGGTTCAAGAGCGGAGCACTTGCCACTCTCCAGTGTACGACCTGTGCCTACCCGGACTTTGGCGAGTATGTGGCTGTCCACGGGGAGAAAGGCTCGGTGGTCTGGGGAGGTATGCCCGCGAAGATCCAGAGCTGGGACATGATGGATCCCGATTTCACCTTTAACCCGGAGGACTACGAGATGAGAAAGGAACCCTACGCCGGACACCGATACGTGTACGCTGACGTTGTTGACGCGATTCGGAACCGCCGATCCCCTAAGGTCGATGGTCGAGAAGGACGCAAGGCTTTGGAATTGATCCTTTCGATGTACGAGTCTGCCGCGACGGGGAGAGCGGTTTCACTGTAAGTCCTGCGGCCTCCCATGCTCATGAAGAGGGAAGACACCTCATCGCCTACCTGCTCCCCAAGGAGCATTACCAGCGCCGTCATCCCAATCATCAATAAGCCTGTCTTGATTGTATCCATTGTAAGTCTCCCCGGAGGTTCGATCCGCCCTGCGCGTAGCTGCCTCGCCCGGAGCCGCTGCCGGGGCGGTCATCGTGAGCGGCCCAGGGCTTTCGCACAGCCAATTCTGATAGTCGATCAGTGGCCTCCTGCAAATTCCCTGTGGTGTTAGACGGCAATCTGTGTCACAATATGCCCCACTCTGCCATCCTGTTACCCGTCAGGAGGAATCACAATCAATGCGACGTGTTTTGGCTCGGGCCTTTGGCTCTCTGTTACCTTTGTTTCTGATCCACACCTCTACGACCTCCGCCACAGATGCGGCGCCGCTCAGACCTCTATTCACGGCTCCGCGCGCCGTTGCGCCGCCCGTCATAGATGGCGAGCTCGATGATCCCTGTTGGCAGCGGTCAGCCCGTGTCAGTTACTTCATGACCGCGAGGCCTCGGCGACTGGCTCAAAGACAGACCTGGACTTACGTCTGCTGGGACTCGGATAGTCTATACCTTGCCTTTCGATGCGAGGATCCGCAGGTTGGCCGATTGTCTGCCCATGCCGCGGACAAGGATTCGCCAGCCCTTTTGCAGGACGATTACGTTGAAGTCCACCTTGCTCCTTCCGGAGAACACGCCCGTTTCTACCACTTGATGGTGAACGGGGACGGTACGGTCTACGATGAGTCAGAGCCGGGCGACCCGGCGAGTTGGGACCCGGACCTCAAGATCGGTGTCAGCCGTGGATCGAACTATTGGACTGTTGAGCTGGCCGTTGAGGGGCAGGAGGTGGATCGAAGGAATCCCGGCACGTCGGAATGGGGGATCAATTTCGGCCGACACGCGACCCATCCTGAAGAGCTTAGTCGTTGGTACCCCTCTGAGGACAGCCCAGGCAGCAGACAACTTGGTCGCATGCGTCTTGAAACGGCGGCCCCCATCGCTCAGCTTGTCGCTCTCGGTGATGCCTTCGGAGATCTTGGGAAGGAGGGCGCCGTTGCGTCAATTGCCCTTGTCAATCCAACCTCCGGTAAGCTGGCGTGTGAGATCGGCGCTCGGACCAGGGAACCCTCCACGAAGTGGACCGAAGCCGGTCCTCGGAAGATTGCCCTGCCGCCGAGTTCACAACAGACCGTCGCTGCTCCCTATTCGGTCTCCCAGCCCAAAGGAAACTTACTCCACGTCCTCGTAAAGCAGAACGGAACGATCACCTTCGACTCCGGCGAACTGCCTCTAAAGGACCGATTCCTGCGCCCGCGTCTGGAGGGTGCGCTTCGGCGGCTCCAAAGCGGCCTCTCCACCGTGACTTCTTCGAAGTCAATCCTCCCGGAAGTGCGACAACTCCGGGAGCAGCTTGGAGCTAACCTGCAGGTCGTGAATCGCCTCTCTCAATCCGTGGACGCTCCGTCACCTCCCAGTGCCGGTAGATGGTTGGAAGTCGACCGCAAGCTGCGAGAGATAGAAGAGAGTCTGCACGAGGCCGACATCACGCTGATCATTCTTTCAGGTTACACCTCGGCTGAATTGCAGGGCAAATCGATGAACCGGCAGTACGTGATCTATACCCGCCCGGTCTTCGAAGTTGCGGCCCCTGACTCGAAACCAGAGAAGCATGAAATCCGGCAATCGCTCGCGGTATTCGCCACGCCCGGCGAAACCGAACCCGCCAGCTTCTGCGTCTGCTCACGAATCTCGTTGGAGAACGTGACAGTCAAAGCTTCAGATCTGACCCGGGTGTCTGCCCCATCCCAGGCTGACACAATCCCCGCGCAACCAACGGACAGGAACCGGCTGAAGCAAGCCTTCATCCCTGCTCGCTGTGTCAATATCAAAGTGCTGAAATACTGGTGGCAGGGGGGAACGGCGGTCGAGAAAGGTCCCAATCTGGTTCTGGTGCCAGAGCTGCTGGTCAAGGATGATCGTGTTTCGATGAGGGGTCTGGCTCCCGACGTGCCTGTTCGCGTTGATCCCTTGACCGACATCCCGGCTGGCTCCTCCAAGCAGTTCTGGATCACGATCTCGGTTCCAGCCGAGGCGGAGCCCGGGGACTACCAGTCCACGCTTACTTTTCTTCCACCCGGACAACCCGTGTCAAGACTGACGCTTCGGCTGCGAGTCCTTCCCTTCGCGTTGCCACAGCCTCGACAAAGATTACTGATGGAATACCGTCACCGTCTCGAGTTGGGGTCAGGAATCAACACGGTGACTGAATCCCGGTTCCAGATGGAACTACGCGACATCGCGGACCATGGTTTTCATGCTGCGACTGTGTTCGACTCAGGTTCCTCGCGAGACCAGGCTCTGACGTTGCAGCAGAAAGTTGGGATGACTGGTCCGATCCCCGTTGTCGAAGGATCAAGAGAGCCCCGAGACCTGCGACCTCTCCTTAAGCGGCAGAAACGCGTGAAAGGCGCGCCGCTTCTGTTCTACGTGCCAGAGCCGGTGAAAACCCCCGCCGAACTGGAAGGCGGTAGGGGAAGGCTCAGCGCGATCCGAGCAGCGGGAGGCACAACCGTCGCTGTCACTTCCCCTGGCCGCACGTCCGAACTGCACGACGTGTTGGACGTGCCTTGCTTTGATGTGACTGATCCGGGCTTTGTTGAATACGTTCGCGACCGGCTGGCCAATAGCGCCGGGTCGGCAGTCGATACCCATTGCTACACCTGGGAAGCGATGCAGGAGAACCCTTCGGTCAATCGATTGTTCTGTGGGTACTACCTCTGGAAGACCGGCGTGTTCGGAGGGCTGGCCAGAACATACCAGGAAGTCCTTTCCGGAGATGATCCCTACAATGACAACTCCGGTGTTCGGCTTCGCCACCGAATGGTCACGTACCCTTCGAGGCAAGGACCTGTCACCACGATTCAGTGGGAGGCGGCGCGAGAGGGAATCGATGATCTCCGCTACCTGACCCAGTTGGAGCTGCTGATTCGGGCCCACGAGAACCTCAAGCGACCCGCTCTGCAATCTGCCGTCGTCGAGGGCAAAAAAACACTGGACAAGGCCCGACGTTCCATCCAGGCCGATTACCGCGTCACTCTCAAGTCCCTGAGGCCTCGGGACTACCAGTCGTTGCGGTGGCAGGTGGCTCAGGCCATCATGAAAATTATGGATGCGATGCGGAAGTAGGCGGGCCAGTGACAGCCATCTCATCATCACACCGAAACGGAGCAAACACACATGAGAACCACGGAACAGATACAGGGAAACTTACTGAAGCTCCTCGCCGTCCCCAGCCCCTCGAGGAAGGAACGAGGCGTTGCAGTGGTGATCGAGGCCCTATTCAGGGAAATGGGCTTGGAGCCGGAGTTTGACGGTGCCGGAGAACAGATTGAGGGAAACAGCGGGAACCTGTGGGTCCGCATTCCGGGGAACCAACCCGGCGTCCCTCCCCTGCTTCTGAACGCTCACATGGACACTGTGACACCTTGCGAGGGAGTGCAGCCGCAGATACGCGATGGTGCGATCCATTCGGATGGAACCACGATTTTGGGCGCAGATGACAAGACCGGTGTGATCACAATCATTGAAGCCGTGAGGGAGATTCTCCAGAGCGGGATGCCACACGGCGATCTTGAAATCATCATCACCGTCGCCGAGGAGATCGGCCTGTTCGGCGCCTTCGCTGTAGATGCCTCCCGGCTGAAAGCTAAACACGCCTTCGTGTTTGATGGGGGGGTTCCCATCGGCACGGCGGTGATTGCCGCCCCCACCCAGCACAACCTCAACGTTGTGATCCGCGGCAAAGCCTCTCACGCAGGAGTTCACCCGGAGGACGGCGTCAGCGCCATCGCGATTGCCTCGGCAGCCGTCGCGCAGATGAGGTTGGGGCGCATCGATGAGGAAACCACGGCCAACGTCGGAACCATCCACGGTGGTCAGGCCACCAACATCATCCCCGAGCTCGTTGAGCTACAGTGCGAGGCTCGCAGCCGCAACTTCGACAAGCTGAAAGCGCAAGTCGACCATATCAAGTCTTTGTTTGAGAAATGCGCTGAGGAGGGGGGCGGCGCCGCCGAAGTCACGATCACTGAAAAGTACCAGGGCTACAACCTCTCTACCGAGAATCTGATGTGCCAAGCCGTACGCGAAGCAGCATGGCAACTCGACCTCGAACCGGTCTTCAAAGCCAGCGGTGGCGGGAGCGACTCCAATGTATTCTACCAGCGAGGCATCGACAGCTTGACGGTAAACTGCGGGATGAGAGAGGTCCATACCACCAACGAGCATGTGTTCGTGGACGACGTGGCGCTTTCCATCAGGAACGCGGTAGCGTTGGTCCAAGCCTTCACGCGCCTCACCCTCCAGAAGGATTAGCAGGTTCAGAACGGAGAGAGCGTGAACGACAGACCAAACCATCGCCTGCCGTCACGCTCCCTTTGCGGACACCGCACCTGTTGCGGACACCGCACCTGTCGGAATCCTATTCCTTTTCCGTCACCTGATCGTAGAATCCCACGTAGTCATCCGGGTTGTCACTCGCCCGAATCTTGATGGCGGAGCGAGGGTGCTGATTGAGCATTCCGGTCAGCAAGTACGGAAGCTGGTATCCCCACTCCATCTCAGACTGTAGCGGCAGGAAGACGTTCTGGATGCACTCCAACACGGGACGCAGGTGGAACTTCGGGTTCTTGAGAAAAGCAAGCAGCAGCTCCATCGGGCAGTTCCCCGCGCCGCGTCCCATTCCGTTGATGGTGGCGTCGATTCGGTTCGCGCCGAGGATGATTGCCTCGATGGTGTTGGCGTAAGCCAGTTGCATGTTGTTGTGGGCGTGAACGCCAACCTCTTTCCCAGTTCCTTCAACCGCCTTCAGAAAGGCAAGGGTCAGATCCCGGACCTGCTCGGAGTAGAGGGAACCGAAGCTGTCAACTATATACAGGGAATCCACCGGGCTGGCGGCCAACACCTCCAACGCTTCCGCCATGTCGTTGTCGTGGACGACAGAAATCGACATGAGGTTGAGTGTGGTCTCGTAGCCTTTGTCATGGGCGTCCTTGATCATGTCCAGGGCGGTAGGCAACTGATGGATGTACGCGGCCACCCGGATGCAGTCGAGGACGCTCTGGTCCTTTGGCAGAATGTCCGTGTGATAGTCGGTTCGCTCGGCGTCCGCCATGGCGCAGAGCTTCAGGGGTGTGGGATTGTCCCCGACAATGCGGCGAAGGTCGTCCTCCTCGCAGAACTTCCACAGCCCGAATTGATCCGGAGCGAAGATCTTCTTGGAAGCCTTGTATCCCAGTTCCATGTAGTCAATCCCCGCCGCCACGCACGTATCATAAACGGCTTTAACGAAGCCCTCCATGAAATGATGATCGTTAATGAGCCCTCCGTCCCGGACGGTGCAATCAAGCACCTTGATCTCCGCCCGGTAAGTGACCCAGCTTCCTTTTGCCAGCTTGTCCTTGTAGTGTATCATTGATACCTTTTCTCCTTGCCTTCTATGACTTCAAAAGACACTCACAACGCCCGCGGCGCCTCCGGAAAGTTGAGGTGGCAGGGGGTCCAGTCCTTCATGAGTCGGGCCGGGCCTACGCTCACCTATTCATCCACGCTCAGAATCTCCGGCCCGTCACTAAGGATCACAATCGCGTGTTCAAAGTGCGCGGACAGGCTGCCGTCCGCGCTGACAACCGTCCAACCGTCTTCCAGGCACTGCACTTCGTGCGTACCGAGGTTGATCATGGGCTCGATGGCGATAGTCATCCCGGGCCGCAAGCGCGGCCCTTTCTTCCGATCGCCAAAGTTGGGGACCTGCGGCGGCTCATGCATGGATTTCCCAATACCATGGCCCACCAGTTGCCGCACAACACTACAGCCATGAGATTCAACATGCGATTGAATGGCGTGCGACACTTCCCCCAGCATGTTGCCGGGTTTCGCCTGCTCGATGCCCTTGTATAGAGATTCCTCCGTCACCTTCATCAGAAACCGCGCTTCTTCGCTGATCGGGCCGACCGGAAAAGTCCACGCCGTGTCGCCAAACCAACCATTGATCACGATCCCATAGTCGATGCCCACGATGTCCCCGTCCTTCAGGGGAGTCCCGTTGGGAATCCCGTGGACCACTACTTCATTGACTCCCGCGCAGATCGCCGCGGGAAATGGGGAAATCCCTTTGTGAGGAGCAGGGACTCCAAGGAAGGCCGGGTGCCCGTTGAACTCTTTCGTCAGTCGGCGTGCCAACTGGTCGAGTTGGGCGGTTGTCACTCCCGGCTGAACCGCTTCTGCCAGTCTGTTCAAGATCCGGCGCGCGGCTCGATTACTCTTGCGCATCAGGTGGATCTCTTCTTTGGATTTGTAGACGATCCCTCGCATAGCTACCTTTCACAGGAGGATGGTCACCTTTGATTGCCTGTCACCCGCCCGTCGTGATTCGATACTCGTGCGTGTAGACCCGACAACTGTTACCCCTCGCGTAACCGACGAGGGTAAGGCCGAGGCGGTCTGCCCATTCCACTGCAAGAGAGGTGGGAGAGCTTCTCGAAAGGAGAATTGGTATCCTCATCCGCGCCGCCTTCAAGAGCATCTTTGATGTGATTCGCCCGGAGCTCAGGAGAATCTTCCCGTCGGGCTCGATCCCGCGCTTCAGACACTCCCCCATGATCTTGTCAAGAGTGTTGAGCTTCCCCACGTCCTCAGCCACCACCAACAACGTCTCGCCTTCCGAAAGAGCGGAGGTGTGGATTCCGCCATGCTGTCGATAGGCTTCAGAAGCCCGACTCATCTCCAACATGAGCTTCGTCACCTGAAGGCAGTCGAGGCTCTTAACGGACTCCAGCGGCTGGTAGCTCCCAGGAAAATCCCCGACCGTTC
>JACQGJ010000289.1 GCA_016199605.1 Armatimonadota bacterium
TCCCATAATGAGCGGAGGCGTGCGGCGCGGCGACTGGGTGGCAAAGCCTTCCAGCTCCGAACCGCAGATCCCCACGGAATCAACACGTACCATCACTTCTCCCGCCGCGGGCTTTGGATCCTCGACTTCGAGAATCTGTAGCTCCAAGGGTCGGGTGTAAACCATCGCTTTCATGCAGCAGTATCCTCCTCAGGCTAAGTGTTCAAAAGTATATCACATGCAAAGGAATCGGGAGATTTGAAGAACGTCCGGCTATGATCTTACCGTCTCCCATGCCCCTCCGCACTACTCGAATCTGATCGACCGGATCTCGATGGTTGCTCCTTGCTGCGCGGTCGGGTCCAGTCGCAGTCCCGTCACGCATCCGCCCCAGTACTCGCTTTTCCCGACCTCGAACGCGTAGGGATGAAACGCCCCATCCGCGACCGTCGTCACGTGAGCGCTGGTCGTCTCACTGGCGTGGGGCATCGAAGAGGTCGACCAGAAGAGCTGCGCGCCTCCCGGCTTGCTGACTCGCATCTCAACAATCACTTTCGAGAACCGATTCGCCCTGGTCTTCAAGGGTGGGGAGGAAAAGGCCGGATCGGTGGTGTTGGAGACCGAGTGCAGAACCCCCTCTGTGATCTTCACCTGGTCCAATCCCATCATGCCTCCCCAGGCCGCCAGCTTACCGCCCTTCCACTCCGTGTCGGACGAGGCGCCCCCAGTGGGAGCAGCTTTGCGGGCCTCCCGATACCAGGAGTCGTACGGCCCCAGTCCCACGTCCTCCGGCGCGAAATCGACATGTGGCTTCGGCGCCTCCGTGAATACCTCTCGAATCACATCGAGATACGAAAAGCCATAGCCTCGCGTCGGCTCGATGTAGTGACCCTCGCCGAACTCATTCCAGCAGCAGAAGATCATCGTGTTCTTCTCCGGCCCGTTCGTCTTCGTGGAATCCATCACAGTCTTCGCCCGAAGACACAGGTCGCGAAACTTCTCGGGAGTGTTGTCGGACCAGAAGAACGCTGTCTCGTTCCACGGGCGCGAATCCCAACCCATCATCGCCGCGGTGATGTCGGGAAGGAGATCGAACTCGCGCTTCCCTTTCCATATCTTCTCCTGTTGATCGATAAAGCTCCCGACAGGAGCGCAGACGAAGCTCCCGACAGTCTTGAGATCCTTCGGCGGAATCCAGCCGTTTCCGTATGCCGAGCTTGCATCCCAACCCTCCTGCTTCATTCGCTCCAGATATGCCCGGTCAACTCCGCCGCAACACCCGACGATATATAACCCTCCAAGTCCTTTCTTCCGGCACACTTCCCGCATCTCCTCGAAGGTCTTACGAACGTTGTCGATTCCGCCGAGGTCGCGGGTCACGTTTCCCGGAACCCACACATACAGCACGGGCTTGCCGTCAACCCTGAGGTAGGAGGGATTGGAGAAGTAGTTGTCGATCCAGAAGGGCAGCACGTTTTGCATCAGGTCCTCCTTCGATCCGACCCCTTGGCCGCAGCCGTTCTCCCACATGATGGCGAACTTGATCATCGGCAGATACTTCGCCTTCAGCAGTCCGTCGTGAATTGCGTGCCCAAGACTTTGCACCACGGGACCGTTCAGGTTCGCTCGATACCAGCAGTAGATGGCTGCGGAAATCCCATGCTCCAGCCAGTACTTGATGTGCCAGTCGGCAACCTCCGGAGTTCCCTCATCGTACCAACCGATCACCGGCTTGCGGTCCGGATACGGCTCAACGGCTTTCCAACCGGTATGAGTGCCGTGCTTCCACAGAGGACAGTAGTGAGTCCATATCGTGTATTTATCGGTTTTGGCGGGAACCGGCTTGGGCACGTACGCGGCTTTGGCGAGGCGGAGGTTAGGGAGGAATGTAACCTTCGTGGAGAGACCTGCCGGTAGAGAATCCTGCGCCGAAGCGCCAACCCGAAGCTCCCCTTCGGTCGGTTTGGCTGCCTCGACCTTCCAGGAAAACTCTTTCTGCTCGAGATAGCCCAGAGCGGACACGACTTGCGCGGCCGCGTTCTTCAGGGAGACGCCTTCCGGCGCCTTCAGGGAAACCTTCACCTGTTTCGCCGGTCCTCCGACATTGCGGACCCGCGCTGTTACCCGCTCGATCCGACCCGCTCGCGGCAACGTCGCCTCCGGGAAAACGTCCATTACCTGAATCTCCGGTTCCGCCTGCACCTCTCCGGTGACTCGCACATACTGCACCGTGGCTGTCGTC
This sequence comes from Armatimonadota bacterium, assembly GCA_016199605.1. Lineage (GTDB taxonomy): Bacteria > Armatimonadota > Abditibacteriia > CG2-30-59-28 > CG2-30-59-28 > JACQGJ01. Next base: position 2,222 of record JACQGJ010000289.1, read on the forward strand.
TGTTCCTTGTCCGACGGCGCCAGACCCAAGGCCAGCAGATTGCCTCCCCAACCGACCCACTGCCACGGCTCGAGGACGTAGGTGTGCATCTTCCCATCGTCGTAGGTTTGGAACGGAATTCGACCAGCGCCCTTGGTGGTCGCGAACACCACTTCGGCTCGGGTCCCTTTGTCCACCGCCATGCGAAGACTCAGAAAGTCCCTCCTGTCGAGGGGCGCATTCAGATTGCTGTTCAGCGCGAGCGACCTCGGCAGGGAGGTCTTCACGACCATGCCGGATTCCGAGGGTCCCGCCTTCGCCCCTTCCCTGCCGCTCCAGTCCTGCAACCCGTCGCGGAACTCGAAGACGGTTTTGGTTGATCCCGTCAGCGGCGCGCTTTCGGGGATGCCGTAAGCTCTCTTGATGATCTCTGCGGAGGTCAGGACACGCTGGTAGATTTTCACAAACTCGAGGTTCCCGATGAAACCTCCTCCGTAGCCGACTTGCGACCCGATCAGCACGGGATTGTCATTGGGCTTCGGCAGATCGCCGTCCCGATCCGTGCTGAAGGGCTGGCCATTCACCCAGAGCAGAGAGCGGTATCCGTCCCACGTCGCGACCAGGTGATACCAGGTACCCACCTCAGGCGTATAGGCGCTCACGCGAGACTCCCATCTGTTGTCGACATAGACGAAGAAGGAAATCCTGCTCCCCTCGACCGGCCAGTCGATGCGAAGCATATACTCGTTCGCCTTGAACACAATCGATCGGCCATCGGAGATGTCCGTCGGCTTCACGACGGCCTCGATGGAGAACCCTCGCGTCAGGTGCAGGTCCGAAGCGGAAGGGATTTCGCACCGGGTCTTTCCGTCGAAGGCCACCACCTGCCGGTTGTTATCGGTGACCACCTTCCCGCCGGTCAACTTCGCGGCGTGGCCCCTCCCGGACAGATCCGTAACCTGTCCCGATCCTCCGTCAAACCGCCAGTGGGCGACGGGACCCTCGTCAGCATCCACAGAAGTGGACACAGACCAAAGGGCGAGCATCATTGTCAGGTAACACTGTTTTAGCATTGGGCAAACCTCCAGTCTAATGGTCACCAAGCCGGGCTATGGTAGGGCGGATTCTCTGTCACCGCCTGAGCATTGATCGCCGGAACCCCTCGGAAGACGTAACTCGGCAGAGACGATGACGCTCCCTTTCCTCGCTGAAGATCGTCTTTGTTCCAGCACTTTCGCGTGCCTCTACTCGCTCCCCCGGACTAACTAATCGGTGCCGTCAGCGGGGGAGTCAGTCGGTCGCGTTCTGGCGACATAGTTGCTTTCGCCCGATCAACAGGCAACCAGTCCAACTTGCATCAGGATGCAATTTCAGTTGCAACAGGATGCATTTGGAATTGCATCCTATTCGAGATTTGATTGCATCCTGTCCCAACGGCGAAAAATGGCAAATCGGTTGTAATAGCCAAGCTCCGTGAAGCTGAACGCAACGGAGGCTGACTCCGTTGCGGATAATGCTGGAGTTAAGAACTCCCGTCCTCCGGCGTCAGGGAGTGCAACTTCCTGACGATCATCTTGGTTCCGACACCTTCACCCGCCTCAATTCTCTTCTCCGGACGAAGTAAACCGTGTCGCTCTCCGGTGAAGTCGCGAAAGCATCGACCTGGCGAAGAATCCGCCTGCGCGGCCCGCCCGCGGCGGTCATATACCAGACATCGGTGGGAAACTTCAGGAAAGGCGCGAGAGGAGATTTCATGAGTGTTTCTCTTTTCACCACTCCACTGGCTGATAACGTACCCGCTGCCCAGTTCAACCAGACTCTTCCACTGCTTAAACGAAGAGTACGAACGCAAACTCCATCGATAGTCCCATACACGCCGAGGGGGAATTCCCCTGAGGAAACCCCAGTGACTTTGCGGGGTGAAGAAGACCCGACCGGGTAGACCCAGAGATTGCTCTTCTCCAGCACAAGCAGATTCCCCTTCCCGTCAAGTGCAACGTCTCTGGGTTCGCCGTGTGGCCAGATCAGCTTGCGAGAGTTCTGTCCTCTCCGGTCAACCGTCCACAGTTGCCAATGAACGTGTCCGAGCGGATCGGGAATTTCGACGGATAAAATAAAGGGCGTCTTCACGTTTCCCTTCCATCCCGCCTCGATTCGGCAACCGAAAGGAAGAGGCAGCGAAACCTTACTACCACTCTGGAGGTCCACAATCCAGCCTCGGGAGGCTGGAGAAACGTTTGACCTGCCGGTTGTCCAGAGGATCCCGTTCCTCCGAGAGCCCCAGGATTCCCTCGGTAGGTGTGTAAGACATCGGGGCATCCCGCCGGTTCGTGGGGCCGAATAGATACCTTGATCAGTACTGTAACAGAGGGCATTGCCTTTCACCCCCCATCCGAAAACCCATGTGCCTGTCTTCTGGCGAGGAAAAGGGAGTTTCTCCAACCGACCAGTTGAGACGTCTGCGATCCAGTGCCCTCTTTTGCCTGGTTCAGAGGGGTGGGAAGTTGTAAGACATACGCCGTCGTTTTCTGGAGGGACACCGTCGATCTCCACCTCACTGCCAGAGGGAAAGGGAAGGGAAGCAATTAACTCGCCCGGCTGCCGACTGCTCCACCAGATAAGGGCACAAGCGCACAAGACCCCTGCGATGAGGATCGCAGGAAGAAGTCGCCGTCGTTTGGGTTTGGCTGTGTCTTCCATGGTCATTTACCGTGGACCGCAATACAGGGGGGGCGGACTGAGGCAACTGAACTGGCGAGGAGAACTGGATTCCGGAGGGGAGCATTGTGGACGACCAACTCAGAAGGCGCGTCAGGAGCACGGAACGAGAAGGACGTCTACCTCGCCATTCATTTCCTGCTTGATCTCATCCTCAATCTCGGTCAGGACTTCGTAGTACTCGTACGTCCTGGGCAGTTCTCTGTCGGGACGAACTGGCACGTACCACCATTTCCCATCCTGTCGCAACCCCTGCTTAACAACCTCGATGGAGGCATTCCTCAGAGGATGCGTTCTCAGATACTTCTCTACCAGTTGGACGACCCGTTCTTCATCCATCTTCAATCCCCAATTCGCGAAACACGGCGCAGACTTCCCTTAACGCGTCTCTGGCCATGGTCGCGTCAACTGAAGCTATTGGCACATAATCTGCATCCACTCGTGCTTTCCAGAGAATTCTGATGGCCCTGCTGAGCCTCCGACGCTGACTCGGTGTCAGAGCAACCAGATGATCGCGGACATGGCTCACAAGCTGAGCATGACGTGGATTCTGCTGTCCGGCGGGGAAGGTGACTCTCCCGGTGAGTTCCCCTGTGATCGCAGCATACGCAGCATAGTAGGATCGGCTGATACTACTGCGCAAAAACCCTCCCTCAAGGAGTACCTGAGCAGCTTGACGACTGGTGCGACCAAGTTCTTTCCACGTTGCCAACTCGCTCTTATGTCATCCTCTCTCCGGGTCGATACCCACGCATCGAAATCGGCCTGTCTGTTCAGTCAACTGCTTCGTAGACGCCATCAGTCTATGCGTTTCCCGACAAGGCGTCAAGGTTGGCGAAGGGACAATGGCTTTGTCGGGCCTTCTCGCAGGGGATGGGAAAACCGAAGGAAGCCATGCTATACTACGGCAGACCGGATACGTGAAGGGAGGAATCAACTGTGGGGGTCTCTGTGGCGAAGGAGGATATGCTGAAAGTGCTTCAGGACCTTCCTGAGGAAACCACCGTGGAGGAGGCAATGGAAAGACTGTTCCTGCTCTACAAGGTCGAGCGAGGGATTCAGCAGGCGGACGCGGGCCAGAAGGTTTCCCATGAGGAAGCGAAAAGGCGGATGCGGAAGTGGCTCGAGTAACGTGGACGGATCAGGCGCTCACAGACCTCGGCGAAATCTGCGACTTCATCGCTCGCGATTCGCCGACGTATGCAAAGTTGTTTGCCAATCGCGTATTCTCCGCAGTGGAACGCCTCGAGCTTCTCCCCTCCTCTGGACGCGTTGTCCCGGAAGTTGGGCGGGAGGACCTGCGCCAAATCCTCCTCCGTAACTACCGCATCATCTACCGCGTGCTCCCGGACGAATCCGAGGTACTGACCGTGTACCATGGAGCCCGGTTGTTGGATCTCTCCCCCTTCCTCAGTGACAATTAGATGATGTAGTGAGACGCCCTGTCCCCGTTCTGTCCTTTCAGTTTGCTTCAGCTTACTTTCCCGATTGCCTCATGTTGATTGCACCGGAGCAGAACTCCTGGGCGGATGATAGGCGGAGTTGAACTCCCACAATCCGGCGTCAGGAAGTGCAACTTCCTGACGATCAGACGATTCAGAACAACCTCATCAACTCCTCCACAAACAACCCGTGCCCGAAGTCATCGGGGTGGTTGATTCCATTGCGGAGGTGGATCAGGTAGGGCACGCCTTCGGCGGCGAGGTGTTCCCAGCGTTTCGAGGCGTCGGCGAGGGCGACCTGCTTCTCCTCGGAGATCTTCCGAAGGACTTCGACGTTGTGGCGATTCTCGGGAGTCTCAATGCCCGTGAAGCCCATCCACAGCGGCATCGCAAAATGCGGCGTGATGATGACGACTTCTCCTCCCGCAGCCCGCACCCGGTCAATCGCCTCATTCCAGTTCTTCCGCAGGTTCTCTTCGCTCATTCCCATGTCATTGATGAACTCCATGGTCACCAAATCGGGCTTGTATTTCAGCACGTCCTCCTCGAAGAGCGGCAGACTTCCGTTGGTGCTCCATCCACCACGACCGGCATTGATGAGCTTGATGCGAGCCTCGGGATACTTGTAGCGGAGCGCCTGAGCGAAGGCGTCGGTGAAACGATACTCCGGGCGAGTCGCATCCCCGCCAGCAGTGACCGAGTCGCCCCACGTAACGATGGTTACGCCCTCGCCCTTCTCCAGCTTTGCTCGCGTCTTGGCCACCTGGCCTCGATGGGACTCAAGGACGTCCACGTCGGGGGGCTGATACGGTTCGCCGATGGGATAGATTCCCTTCTCGCTGATCTCCCTGCACCCGTAGTCCAGATAAACGTTGCACAACGCAAGGGTTCCGTAGTCCGGCTCGGGGATCGAGGGGCACATCTTCTGATTGTCGCCCTGGCGAAGGAGGACCTTGCCGGAGTCGTCAATGCAGATCGTGTCGACACGAAGCTGACGGGCTCGGTAGTCGATATACACCGTCTGCCCGGCCTTGATGCGGCCCTCCGGCAGTCTGCCGACGCGTCCCCAAATCTCGTCCGCTCGCCAGTCCTTGCCCTTCTCGTACACCACCCCGTCCTGCCCCGGCTTTTCCTTAATCACAATCGATCCCTGCTCCAGACAGCCGGGCAAGGTAGTCCCGACGGAGTTGCAGTGGGCCAGCGGCGTCCCTTTGCCCCAGCCTTGAGGCTCTTCGTCAGTGAGTGCCGTCCCTTCGTGGGTGGCTTGCAGGACGACCTGCGGAGCGATCTCCAAGGTGGTCGCCTCGACCTTCACTTCTCTCCCCATGACGCGCGCCTTGCCTGCCGAGACTGATACCTTCATCCCTCCCGCGGGTTTCACTTCCAATCCTTCCAGAGCGTCGGGATTGCGTCCGCGGGCTCCCGGTTTGTCCATAGCTCCTCCTTCTTCTGTGAATACGACCTCATCCCAAAAGTAAGTCGCGCCGCCCAATCCTTCCTTAAAGGGGGAGTCGTGCAGAGCGACGCGAACGTGTTTCAGATTTTCCGTATTCCTCCATTGGCACCGGAGTTCCTCCCATTCGCCCTTCTTGGTGGGCGA
>JACQGJ010000298.1 GCA_016199605.1 Armatimonadota bacterium
CACCTGCAGCGAGTTGGATCCAGGCTGGCGGTAGATGGGAATGTAAACCTGACGCTTGGCCTTCCACGTCGCGCCCGTGTTCTTCTCGCTCGCATGGGCTGCTGTCCCAGAGCCGACCACCTTTTCAGAGGGACGCGCGATGCGCACGACGTTGGTCTGGATCGCGTTGGTGTCTTCGGCGCGTCCGATGTCTTTGATGAGCACCGGCCTCATGCTGCCGTCGCGGTTGCTCATCTCCATCTTTACCGGGAGGTCGTTGAGGTCGGAGACTTTCTCCACCATGCTCTCTGCGTTGATGGCGTAGTCAATGTCGCCGATCTTGGCGTTGCCCGTCGGAATCATCAGGTTGAACTTTGTGAGAGTGTTGACGACATCCAGCGGCGACAACCCCTGCGCCTGCACCTTCTGCGGATCGAGGTAGACATAGACACGTCGCAGCTTGCCTCCAAACACCGCCGGAGCAATGACCCCGGGCGTGCCGCTCAGCATGTTGCGCATTTCAAAATAGGAGAAGTCGTAGACGGCGGTTTCGTCCAGCGTGTCGCTGCTGCACGCGACCAATCCGAGCGGCACCGTCGCCGTCGGGTCGAACAGCATAGTCATCGGCGGGATCGTTCCGGGCGGCAGGTAGTAGAGGTCGGAGAGCGCGAGGGCGGAGACCTGCGAATAGGCGGCGTTGGGGTCGATGTCATCTCGGAAGTAATCGCGGACGACGCTGACGCCGACCATGCTCCGCGACTCCTGCCAGGCGACGCCCATGCTTTGCGAAGTCCACCGCTCGAGGCGGCTGGTCATGTCCCGCTCGACGATCTCCGTCGGCATCCCCGGGTAGAGCGTGAGGATCTGCACCGCGGGCGTCTTGAACTGCGGCAGAATGTCGAGCGGCATCTGCTTGTAGCAGACGACGCCGATGACCATGATCGCCAGCGCCGCAACAATGACGGCGTAAGGATTCTTCAAAGAGGCTCGAACCAAGCCCATGCGATTACTCTCCTCTGCTTGCGACAAATGGGGAAGGGAGAATGGATACGGCAGAATCCATTCTTCCAACTCCCCGTGTGTTACTTGACTAACTTGTAGGACGTCACGTCAATAATCTGCGTCTTAGGAAAGACGGTTCCCGTGACTTCCACTTTCTTCCCATGCAGGTTGTCTTCATCCTTCGACTTGCCTGCGCGAAGGTCTTTGGACTGGTCGTTTTCCAGGAAGGTATAGATCTTACCATCGGCGGTCCTCAGCCCATGCTGGTGTCCGTAGACGCTGCACTGCGCTTTCGCGCCGTGTTCCTTGTTCAACGTGCAGCCGATACAGACGAGCGTCCCACTGAGCGTGGTTTCCTTCGCTGCCTTGTCCTCCCGAGCCATCACGCCGGCGCTCATCGCTGCCATTGCGAACAACCCGAGGGCAATGGTCAATGTCGTTTGTTTCATCGTGATATCACCTCCTTCGTGTCCCGCGCGGCTGTTGCCATCGTCAGGAGAGTTGCCGTGTCGATTGAAGAGACCATGACACAAAGGGTGTCAGTTCCCTCCCACGCGACGAGGTTGAATCCTTTGTCCGCGCCCACGAGGAAGCTCCTGCCGTTGATCTGCACTCCGCTTAGTCCCCGCAGGCGACAGCCACCGCTCTTCAGTTGAAAGAGTGATATGCGTGTGGTTTTCAGTTGATAGAAGGATAACCCGATGGGTTGGCCCGCAATCTGGCAGCGCCTCCCGCCCAGCAGTCTTACCTCCGAGCTCGACAGGTCCACGGCTGCAACTGGAAAGCCAACCTGATGCGTCAGCCAAAAGGCCACTTGCGTGGCGTCACTGCTCTCGAAGTCAGCGAACGGTTTCTTACCGAGAAGCTCGATGTGGTCTTTGACCAGCATGCTTGCCCCGATGGCAGGAGCTTGACTGAATCGCCAGTGGAACACCGCTACACACAACAGGAGCAACAGGGAGGCGGAAACCAACACGGGACGTTTCAGCCAGTAGAAAAGAATAGGCAAGGGGGTGAGAGGGCGAACGGTTGTGATCGCTCCCTCTCCCTTTCTCCCTTTCTGCCTCTCGCGGGTTGTGGTCTGCTCCGAGTCCATGACAGCAGCCAACCGCTCTCGGGCGAAGGCTCGGTCGTTCTCGTAAGTAGGCAGCTTCTCTCCAACCACTTCTCCTGTGAACTGCGCGAGGCGCAGCAGCGGGTCGTCACCAGGATCGGTGGCTGTCCCTTGTTTGATCTGCTCTACGAATTCCCAGAGGCGTTCTGCGTCCTGGTCTGCCATGCGGAGTCACCTCCTTTCGAGGCGGAATCGAGGAAATAGCCGTCCCTTTCGAGAACGATCTTGAGTCGCTTCATCGCGCGATGGAGGTGCGACGTGACCGCCGTGATAGACGACTTATTCATTATCTGCATGATGTCCGCGGAGGAGAGGTCACGGTCGAAGGCGAGGTGGATGATTTGCTGGTGGTCGGGCGGGAGTTTGGCGATGCTCTGTCGCACACGCTCAATCATCTCACGTCGCAGCATCTGCTCCAGCGGGAGTCGCGCGCCATCCGCGATTTCCTCCGTCTGCCCTGAATCCTCCGCATCTCCTGTATCTCCCTGTCGTCGCCATCGGTCAGTCAGCAGATTGTGGGCGATGGTGTAGAGGTAGGTGAGGTAGCGAGTGCCTGCCGACAGGTCAAACGTGTCGACTCCCTGATAGGCGCGTACAAACACTTCGGCAACCGCGTCCCGTGCCTCTTCCACGTCACCCAGGCTCCGCCGCACGTAGGCTGCGATGCGGTCGTGGTGACGCTCGAAGAGGACGTGGAACAGCTCGCGGTTTCCACGCTGCACCCGTCCAACGATGTCTTCGTCCGAGTCCTGCAATGCTGCCCTCCTCGTCTTGTTTATACGCTACCCCGCACTGTTTGTCACGGGCTGAGATACCTTTCTGTGAACGGTCCCGGCTAAGAACCATGGTTGACCGCATGGCCTTGCGTGCTGTAGAATATCCGTCAAAACAATAAAACTTGATTTGTTGTAACAAGGAGGGCGTCAGTGGCGGAGAATCTTGCGTCACAATCCAGAGTCGCAGCGGCGATGGGAGATGGCACCCGACTGCGAATTCTCAAAATACTCTGGAATCGCGGGGAGACCTGCGTGTGCGAATTGGTGGAAGAGTTGAAGGGGCAAAACGTGCGAATGACCCAGTCGAATCTCTCGTTTCACCTGAACACA
>JACQGJ010000015.1 GCA_016199605.1 Armatimonadota bacterium
CTACGCTTCGCTCCGGCAGCCCCCTCCATGCTGTGTTCTTACCAAAAGACTAAACCAGACATTTCTATCTTGCACAATACCGGACATTTCTAAATTGCGTTGACATGACGATTCTCCGAATTGACAAATCCCCGGTTGTCTGGTAGCATGGCGGGGTCGTTGAAATGAGTGGAGGACTGCGCAGGATGCATGCTGTAATCAGAACCGGGGGTAAACAATACCGGGTGGAAGAGAATTCAGTCGTTGAGGTGGAGAAACTGCCTCTATCAGTAGGCGAACCGTTTGAGACCGACCAGGTTCTGCTGGTTTCGGACGAGAGCGGCGTTCAGGTCGGCACTCCGATGGTTGCCAATGCCCGGGTGCATGGGACCGTGGTGGCTCAAGATAAGCGCCGACGGATCAGCGGCTTGCGTTTCAAGCCGAAGAAGAACTACCTGAAGCGATACGGACACCGCCAGCCGATCACACGGATTCGCATTGAGAGAATCGAAGCGTAAGAAGAACTCACGCTGCGAGGGCGTGGCTTAGTGACCCTCAGCGGCCGGACGCAATAGCAGGAGTAAGGAACCATGGCACACAAAAAAGGAATGGGAAGCACCCGGAACGGCCGCGATAGCCAAGCCCAGCGTCTTGGCGTGAAGCTGTATGGTGGTCAGTTTGCGCGCACAGGCAACATTATCATACGCCAACGCGGAACGAAGTTTCACCCCGGGAACAACGTCGGGCGCGGAAGGGATGATACCCTTTTTGCCCTCGCGGACGGTATCGTTACCTTCGAAGGCGCCACCCATCGACGCCGGGTCAGCATTTACCCACCTGCGCCGGAATCAACCCCTTAAGAACTCGTCCAGTAATAGACCGGCGTCTTTCCAGTCGCGGCCTGGCCGGATTGCTCGCGAACGGACGAAAGCACCGCGGAGTTGTTCTTGGACGAGTTCTAAATCCCCGCAGAACCCCCTTGGAACTTGTCTTATGTTCCGTCCTTCGCGGTCCCTGGGTCTTCGATAGGGACGGTATTAGCGACGGAGAGCGATGTTCCCTTTGGCGTGTGTCCTCACGTACCCCAGGTCTAACTGCTCAGTGACTCTGGCGGCTCGGAGAGTTGCCGTCAAAGGAATCCATCACTCACCTGAAAAGCAATCGCAAGAGCGGGATCAGGTCTATCGGGTGTCGAGGTGCCAATTGTGTCGGATCATGTCCGGAATACCCCGTCAGCCACGGAGGGATTCATCGATGAGGTCACCCTTGAGGTTCAGGCGGGTGACGGGGGAAACGGCGCGGCGACATTTCGTCGCGAGAAGTACGTTCCCCACGGTGGACCCAACGGCGGTTCCGGTGGAAAGGGCGGAGATATCGCCGTTGTCTCTCGGCCCGACATCAAGACCTTGATCGATCTCCGTTACCATTCTCACTGGAAAGCGCCGCGTGGAGGCAACGGCCAGTCCGGTCACAAACACGGAGCCGACGGAGAAGACAAGGTGATCCACGCTCCTGTCGGGACCGTGGTTTACGACGTTGACGCGAACCAGGTCTTGTTCGACTTTACGGAACCAGGTCAGACTTGCGTGGTGGCCTGCGGAGGGAGAGGTGGAAGAGGCAACACATGTTTCGTGTCCTCGACGCATCGGGCTCCACGTTTTGCCGAAAAGGGAGAGCCGGGAGACAGACGACGGCTTCGTTTGGTCCTGAAGATCCTTGCGGACGTGGGGATCATCGGATTGCCCAATGCCGGGAAGTCGACGTTGATCTCTCACATTTCCGCGGCCAAGCCGAAGATAGCGAACTATCCTTTCACCACGCTCACTCCAAACCTCGGAGCCGTCCGTATCGATTCCGAGACCTCGTTCATCGTCGCTGACATTCCCGGGATTGTCGAAGGAGCGCATGAGGGTCGCGGGCTGGGACACCAGTTCCTTCGCCACGTTGAGCGCACTCGCGTGCTGGTTCATCTGCTCGACTTCGCCCCCATCGACCAGCGCAATCCTTTGGAGGATTTCGAGGTCCTGAACCGGGAGCTGGAGTTATTTGATGAAGAGCTGGCCCGGAAGCCCCAGGTCGTTGCCGCCAACAAAATGGATGTGCCGGAGGCCCGAACGAAGTTGGGGGAGCTGGAACCTGAACTGCGGGCGCGCGGAATCGAGGCGCTGCCCGTGTCTGCAGTGACCGGCGAGGGCTTGCAGGATCTTCTACACCGCGTTCTCTCGGTGCTGCGATCGACGGAGCCCCCAGCCAAGGCGACCTCGGTTGAGACGAAACGAAAGGTCATCGCTCCCCGGCCTACCCCGCGGCCGCTTCACATCGACGTCAGCTTCGACTACGGCTACGTTGTCACCGGCGATGCCGTGGAACGCCTGGTGGCCATGACGGACCTGGACAACCCTGAAGCAGTGGCCTACATGGAGCGGAAGCTGCAGCGGATGGGACTCTACCAAAAGCTGCGCGAGGCGGGAATCGTTGACGGGGACTTCGTGCGGATCGGCACCTTCGTCTCAAACTTTGTGGACGAAGACAAGGGGTTGGACGTAGAATCAGGCGACAGTAATGAAACGACTCGTCTCAGCTAAAACCGTTGTTGTCAAAGTAGGCTCCTCCACACTGACAACCCCCGAGGGACAGATCGACTCTCGCTACCTCACCCGGCTGGCGGAGCAATTGTCCGAAATCAGACATTCCCGCCGCAATGTCGTGCTGGTAACCTCCGGGGCGGTTCGAGCGGGCCTTTCCGCTATGGGGCTTGATGGGCTGAAGGCGGGGAGGCGGCTCGATGTCCCAGAAAAGCAAGCCGCGGCAGCGGTCGGACAAAGCCTGTTGATGCACACCTACAGCCAGGCGTTCGCCCGGTTTGATCAGAAGGTAGCGCAGATCCTTCTGACTCGGGACGACATGGAGGACCGCGAACGATTCCTCAACGCTCGGAACACGCTGCACACTCTGTTTCACCTCGACATCCTCCCCATCGTCAACGAGAACGATTCGGTCGCCGTAGAAGAGATTCAGTTTGGCGATAACGATACCCTCGCTGCCCTCGTTGCCATCCTGGTGGACGCTGATCTCCTGGTCTTGCTGTCCGACGTTGACGGATTCTACCCCGATTCCCTCCCGGATAGGCCGGAGGAGGTCAGTCGCACCGGGGCGCCCGTTGCGCAGATTGACCGGATCACTCCGGAGATCGAGAGGCAGGTTAAACGCGTGGTGTCCGAAGGCGGCACGGGTGGCATGTATACCAAGCTGGAGGCTGCGAGGAAAGTGACGAAGTCAGGAGTGTCGATGGTGATCGCCAATGGTCGCTCCCCGCAAGTGATCACACGCCTCCTCGCCGGTGAGCAGATCGGCACGTTCTTCCCCGCTCAAACCGATGACCTGGGGAAAGGCAAGTTGAGCAGCCGCAAGCGGTGGATTGCTTTTGGTCGCAAGCCGCGAGGAGTCCTTGTTGTGAACGAGGGTGCGCGCCGAAGCATTGTGGAGCGCGGCAAGAGTTTGCTGCCCGTCGGCCTCACCGAAGTTCACGGTCGCTTTGAGCGTGGAGAGATGGTGAGCATTTCCGAGACCGTCTCCGGGGAGTTTGCTCGCGGCCTGGTGAATTACGGTTCCGACGATCTTCACCGGATTGCAGGGCTCAAGTCCGCTCAGATTGAGCGAGTCCTGGGCTACCGGGATTTCGATGAGGTCGTACACCGGGACAATCTGGCAAGGACAGACGTCGCGGACTCGCAGAGCCCGCAGTTGATGGACGCGGAAGGGCGATGTCAAAGAAGCTGATCCTCTACACCGATGGCTCCTCCCGGGGCAACCCCGGCCCCGCCACGATCGGCGTCGTAATCCGAGGCGTCGACGGTTCCGTCGTCAAAGAACTGTCGGAATCCATCGGCAGCGCGACGAATAACGTCGCTGAATACATGGCGTTGATCCGAGCGCTGAAAGAGGCCCAGAGTCTCGGCGTCTCCGAGGTGGAAGTGCGCTCTGACAGCGAGTTGCTGGTGCAACAGATGAATGGCGGCTATGCAGTTAAGAGCCGCCAGTTGCTCCCCCTCGCCGTACAGGCGCGCTCGCTGATGAACTCCTTTGCACGTGCGACGATCCGTCACGTGCCGCGAGAAGAGAACTCCCGCGCTGACCAATTGGCGAACGCGGCTCAGGCAGGCAAGACGAAGGCAGACAACAAAGGCTCTCGAACTCCGGAAGTTCGCTCGAAGAAACCAGGTAAAGCGGCGGCGGAATCGTCGGGATTGCCTCACTATTTCACCGTGCACTCGCTGTCGGACACCTCCCGCGAGCAGATCGAAAGCCTTGTAAGCCGATTGGTGAGTGACCCTTCGGAGAACGGACCGGATTCCTCCGTCAAGGTCGTGCGCGCAACAGCGGACACGAGAGAAGGCAAACTGATCTGCGAGCTGGAAGCCGAGAGCAGACAGGCGGTGATTGACTTCCTGATCGAACAGCATCTTGACTTTCAGTGGATGATGCGTGCGGAGATCGTTCGGTCTCCGGGTCCCGTCAGGGGATGAGTGCAATGACCACTGTGGCGGAGAACTCGGTTCAGGTGTCCCAATCGGAATCGCTCTTTCGCGTTTCCACCGGACCCCTCGTTGTCACTCTCTCCCGAGAGCATTTCAACCTGTTTCAGAGCGCCCGTCTGAATACCGTCACCATCATCCCCGAAGGAAGCTCGGCTGGCTTTGCGATCATGACTCCCGAGAGGAAACACTTCGTGTCCAGTCGGGATAGGAACTGCCGGATCGAGGTGGAGAACAGCGGAGAGGTTGCGACGCTGGTGGCCCGCGGCCGACATGTCGCCATGCCTGGAGGTCGCGGACTCTGCGAGTCCGAGGGGAACCTCCTCAGCTTCCATGCACGGATTTCCTTTTTTGCTGGACAGCGGTACGTGGCGGTAGACTACGACGTATCGAACTCCGAGGAGGAAGAGGGAGTCGTCGTCCGTGGGATCGGCTATGCGTTCCGGGTCGCTCTCGGTCTTGTCGAGCAGGGAACGGTCTGGACGGCTGAAGGGGAAGTCCCTCTCACCGAAGAGGGATACAACCTTACTTACGAGAAGCCTCTCACTGGCTCGCCTCCCAACTGGATCGCGTGGCACGGCCCGAACGGCGGGCTGGCGATCTCCCTCAGGGATATGGCAAGGCAAGCGCCTGCGGCCTTGCGCGTTCGCCCAACGGGCTTCAGCGTTGGCTTTTACCCGGAGATCAACGACCCTGGGAGCGCAGTCCCGTACTTGCGGTTAGGGAGGGGAGAGACCCGCAAGCATTCTGCATTGTTCTACTTCCTCACGCCGGAGGAGACCCGCCGGGAGATCGAAGGGATCTTGCGCGGGTCCTCTCTGCGAACTCGCTGAGTTCGAGTTCTCCAGCTAAGAAGCCACCGCTTTCGCCCGGAGGTAGTGATCCACCAGCACGAGCGCGACCATGGCTTCCACCATCGGCACGGCGCGGGGGAGCACGCACGGGTCATGGCGCCCGCGGGCTTTCAGCTTAACGTTGCGTCCGCGTACGTCCACGGTGTCCTGTTCCAGCATGATGGTTGCCGTCGGTTTGAAGGCAACCCGCATCACGATGTTCTCCCCGTTGGAGATTCCTCCCTGGATGCCGCCGGAGAAGTTTGTGCGAGTGCGAACCTTCCCTTGACGCGCGTAGAACGGGTCATTGTGTTGGGAACCCGTCAGCCTGACGCCCGCGAAACCGGAACCGATCTCGAAGCCTTTGGAGGCAGGGAGAGACATGACGGCTTTTGCGAGGTCTGCTTCCAGCTTGTCGAACACGGGATCACCCAGGCCCACGGGCACTTTACGAGCGACACACTCCACGACGCCCCCGAGGGAGTCGCCTTTCTTACGGATTCGCTCGATCAGGGCAATCATCTTCTCCGCGACCGCCGAGTCAGGGCAGCGGACGATGTTGTCTTCAACCTGGGGCATCCTCACCGTGTCGGGATCCACCTCCGCCGTCAGGTTCTGAACCTGTTTCACGTAACCTACGATCTCGGTGCCGCACTTCTCTTTAAGGATCTTCCTGGCGATCGCACCCGCAGCGACACGACCGATCGTCTCTCGCGCCGAGGCGCGCCCCCCGCCCTGCCAGTTTCGGACCCCGTACTTCTTGTCGTAAGTGTAGTCCGCATGAGAGGGCCGGTACTTGTCTTTGAAATCCTCGTAGGCTTCCGGTCGGGCGTCCTCATTCCACACAAGAATCGAGATAGGTGTGCCGAGGGTCTTCCCCTCGAAGACGCCGGAGAGAAGGTGTGCCGTGTCGCTCTCCTTGCGTTGAGTGACGATATGGCTCTGCCCTGGCTTGCGCCGGTCCAGCTCCTTTTGAATGTCGGCTTCACATACCTCGACCAGCGGAGGACAGCCGTCAATGACGACACCGACGCCTCCGCCGTGCGATTCGCCCCAGGTAGTGATTCTGAAAATGTGTCCGAACGTGTTGCCCATTGGTTATCCGATCACCCTCGTATGGAAACGGGTGCATTATAGGAGATTGGTGGTTGGTAGACAAGGGGAACGCTGTCACTATGTGCCTTATCCATCACTCCCTCCCGTCAGGATAATTGATACATGAAGATGACCCCCTCCTCCGAGACGGTTGGTCCGGCCCTGCCCACCGTTGGAGTCAGAGGTGCAGACCTGACCGCATTGAGGCGAAATAGAACACGCCCCCGCCTCCCCGAGTTCGTCGAAGGGAATTGACCGGTAGGCTGGCCCACATCGAGCTCGTCGCGCCATTCTTCGTTTCGAGCGCACTCTCTGGGAGACATCCTTGTCTTGCTCCCGGAGGCGCGTCATGAGTGTCAGCCAGGCAGATTCCTTCTCCGCAGATAGGCAGAGAGATACTCGTCCATGGATACCAATTGAAATGCCCGGATCACGTCAGGGACTGTTATACTCGGGGAGAGCGATTCAAGCGTAAACACACTCATGTCCTGGAAGAACTCCAACTGGACCCCGCGACCATATCGGCGAATGATGTCCGCCATCTTTCCTTCGTTGCCTTCGTCCACAGGGAAGACCGCCTTGTCAAAATTTACGTCGGCTGTATAGACAGGGATGCCGAATCCGAAGCGCAAGGTTTCGTGGCGATAGCCGCCGCCAACGACTTCGCGGCCCATGAGGTCCACAATCCGGCTCCAAGCGGGATAGGCAACGACAATGGGGCGCCGGAGTGACGCGGCATAGTAATTCACCTGTTCGCCCCCATGGAACAGCGAAGGGCACAGGAAGAGGTCTGCGCCGGCCTCCTTCTGCTTTTGAAACACAAACGGAAAGTTCATGTCAAAGCAGATGGCTCCACCGACACGAATGCCATCCCAGTCCATCAACCGATTGTCGGCGGCCGGCACGACTCCGTCATCCAGTTCGCTCGATACGGGGCAGGTTTTCACATATCTGCCGAGGACTCGGCCGCTCTTCGATACGAGGTAAAAGCAATTGAGGACATCCGGGCCTTCTCGGACGTAGAGCGGAACGGTTACAGCGATTCTGCACTTGGCGGCGCATTCCAGAAGTATGGAGCAGGCGCTCTGCCAGTCCTGGAGGGCCACATCTGATATGGCCAGCGCCAGCGGGTTGCCAGGGCCGTCCCCTCTGTACAGGTTCAACGTCTCGGGCAATACCGCCAAGTCGCTACCTGTGGCCGCGGCTAACGACACCCAGCGGCAGGCTTCCTCCAGCTTCTCCTCGAAGCTGGAGAAGTCGCGGTAAGACAGGGCAATGGAAGAGATGCGTCGTATCTTCATAGCTTCGCCTTTTCTTTCCAGTGGGACTCCATTCCCGTAACGCGCAACTGCCGCCGCGGCAGGATCTCGCCAAACATGGCCACTATGGCGGCCTCGGCGCGGGGAGCTGCCATTCTCCGTGCGCCAAGCGAGATGCAGAGCGCAATGCAACCACGTTCAGCAGGCACTCCCGCGTCGCTCGTCACTTTTGGCTCATAGGGTTCCGGTTCTGGGCCGCCGTGAGAACTCATCCGTACAGGTTCAGCGAATGCTTGCATTGGGGAAAGCGTGTTTCTCAGGAGATCTTCTCTTTTCTTACTGTAAGCTTTTCAATCGCAGTCATGTCCGGATGCACTCCCAGTCCCGGGGCCTGTCGAATAAATATCTTACCCTCGCGGATCTCATAGGGATCAGGGATGGCGGACTGCATGCCATACACTTCCATGTAAAGCTGCTCACATGGCGCGTCGCCTGGAAGCACGGAGGCCAGTATCTGGTAGGCCGCGGCGCCGGGGCCCAAATAGTGGGTAGAGCCGATCATGGTGGGCATTCCGCCAAGGGCGGCCAGAGAAGCCTTGAAGATCGCCGGGGAGAAGCCGCCGGCCCAGTTGGCATGGATGTTGACTTGTCCGGCGCAGCGTTCGCGGACAATCTCCATGATGCTCTCAGGCGTACGGACCTTCTCGTCAAGCATCAACCGGGCCGGGATTCTCTCGCGGATGTACCGATACGTAGCCCAGTCCGTGTCTATCGGATCCTCGTACACTTCCAGTCCGTATTCATAGAGTTCCTTGATGTACGAAATGACCTCATCCGGAGTCATCTTCAAGCCATAATTTGCGTCCATGTAGAACCGCACTTGGGGCCCGGTGCACTCGCGCACCTTGCGCAGAGTCTCCACGTCGGTCTCACGCGTTCCGATGGGCTTGACTTTGTAATAGCGGAAGCCGTAGCGGCGATACCAGTCGGCGGCGCGCTCGGCCATGGCATCTGGCGTTTGCGTGTGGACCACCGGCATTCCCCAGACCCAGGGCTTGGCGATGCCGCCGAGCAGCGCCGCCACCGGCAATCCAGCCCGGCGCCCGACCAGGTCGTGCAGGGCAAAATCAACTGCGTCTACTATGGAGTTCGCGTCGCAGGAACGCATGGAATCCGGCACGAGGTGGCTCAACTTCCGCGCATCCTGTCCGGGCAGGGCGGCGCACAGGTCCAGCAGTGCTTTCCATTCGTCGAGGTTCGACCGTCCGATGTGGCCGAATTCGTATAACAGGCTCGTCGCATTGCACTCGCCATGGCCGATCTCTTTGCCGTCGCTGATACTGACAAACAGGCTGTGCAGACCGGCGGGGTCCTGCTCTCCGCCAGTGTAGCTGCCACGAAACGTCTGTGGCATTCGGCAATGTCGGAGGGTCACCTCGCGAATCGTGATGGGATTGGACATACGTCTTTCCTTGTTCTGGGATTTCCTGAATAAAAATCGGCTTACGACTGTCGTGAGTCTTGTTGACCTCAACGCCGCTTGCATGCGTTCATGTGACGTCATATCCGATTCGTCACAACTGATCGTCAACGTCCTCCAAAGGACGCCCGGACAGTTTCAGGAAGCGTTCGCCCCCTTTGAGGTAGCCCTTTATCAGGTTCATGTCCCCCGGGTAGGTACGGTGCTGTGAGGGTGGAAGCA
>JACQGJ010000299.1 GCA_016199605.1 Armatimonadota bacterium
AAAAAAACCTCCCCGACCCGCGTCAGCCTTGATTTATCAACAGCCTTGTGGGGTATTCGCTCTTTGGCACCTCTCCGCCATCCCTTGCCAGCAGTGACTCAACGAGATATCGCAAATGGCTCGATTGAGGCTGGCATTGACTGCCTTCAGGTCATCGAGGTGAAAGCGGGCATGGACCTGCTGAAGCTGTATCACGACTTCGGCGATCACCTCTCGTTCATGGGCGGCATTGATGTTCGCGTGCTCTACACCAACGACCGGGCGAAGATTGATGCCGAGTTGGAAGCAAAGATTCCGGTCGTGAAAGGCAACAACGGTTACATCCTCCACAGCGACCATTCAATCCCGAACACGGTGGACTTTGATACCTACGAGTACTTCGTGCGGAGGGGGCTGGAGTTGGGGACTTACAATCAATGACTGTGTGCGCCGGGCTAACCGCGCGGGACAGCCTCGAAGCGGCGAAGTTGCTGCTGCGTGCCGGATATCCGGGTGTGCGAGCACTCTCCGCCGTGGGCTGAAGTGGACAGGGACAAGGGATACAGCCCAGATCGCCCCTGCCCGTTGCCCCAATCAAGAGGGATGTGCTATACTCGTCACCGTTGAAAATGCACCTTTGACCCCCACCCCGCCAACTCGCAGAGTTGGCGGGGTGGGGGTCAAAGTTCATCGCACTCCGTGGCAGCAAAAGGTGGTTTTTCAACGGTGACGAGTATAACTGACTTCTACGAGTCAAAAAAAGGTGTGTGGAAGGCGGGCTTCCATATCTCCGTCACTTCTGCTGAGCCGAAGTAGAGTAAAGGGAACCAGCGTGGAAAGAAAACCAGAAGTAAGAGTATTTGGTGGATGCGTTGTGAGGCTTCTGCTGTGTGTACCATTGCATTTTAGAGGGCTATTGTGGGCATGCTTATCTGTTTCCCTCTTGGTGTATGCAGCGGAACCGGAGCACACGTCAGACAGACAAAGCGCATCGGGAGCCATCTGGATCGAGGAGATATTCCCGGATGGTTTGCCAGCGCGGCTCGACCCCCGCTCCCGGGTGACTTGGGTTTTGCCTGACGCCTCCCGGGCACGGAGGAATGCTTCCAACCCCCCGTCGGCGGATTTCACGAAATCGTTTGTGGAACTATTGCAGTCCACACTTCAGCCCCGGTGGCTGCCGGATGACGGCGGTAGCCAGCAGAGGATTTATCTGGGTGGTCGGCGAGGGTTTCTATCGGTGCTGGAAAGCGCGTTTTGCGTGGCCTACGAAAAGGAAGCGTGCGACATTGCCATCAGCGGACCTGTCGGCGAATTGGTCATTCTCATCAAACCACAGCCAACTGCTCTGCCACCGCTGGTCTCTGCTGAACTGAGCCAAGCGAGGGCCCGCACGGCGGGAAATGTATTGGATGTCTATATCCCTGAGCGCAAACCTGGGCCTGCGCAAGAGGAGGTCAGCCAGTATCTTCGGAGTCTGGCAAACTCATACCTGCGGTCGGAAATTCTCACCGGCGTGCGACCCGCCGCGTTTCTCCCATGTTGGCTGAATGGGGGACTCTATACCGGTTGGGGCGCGGATGCCTTTCATGATCCCGTCCAAAGCCCTCGACCGGTAACCCGTACAGTGAATATGTGGACCAACGGCAGGATCGTGCGGTTCTATATTCAGGACGAATACCACGAATACCCCGCGCTTCACCCTCTTTATGCTGACCTCCTGCCGGTCCCACTCGAAGCGAAGGCTATGCCCCTGAATCCAGAGATAGTTCGGTATTTCGACCTGCTGTATCCGGCCACCTCTGAGGGTTGGCCGTGTTCAGACGGGGAAGCCACACACCGTTGGGTGCGTCTTAAGATTCGATGGAGAAGCTTACGTAGCGATAGTGAGCAAGTCTGGGTGCCCTTGCCTCTTACAGAAGCTCGGTGGCATCTTGCCGAATGGGCTGTATTGACCAACGCTGCCCTTGAGACGGGCTCATTGCACGCATACAACCAGGGGCTTCGGTCTGCGGACGACATTGCGCAACACGCCAAGTTGTATCGTGAGTGCTGGGAAGAGTTTCAGCATCTTAAGTATCCCGCAGAAGTGGAGTTGGAGCACCAGAAAGTCCTGGCTGCACTGGGTGACAATGAACGTGCATGGCGGGTCGTGGAGGGCATCTGGCAGACAGCCAGCCAGCCCCAAAGTCCAACGCAACGTGAGAACCTGGTGACAACCGTTGCCGGAGCCCTGCAGGAGAAGGGCCTGGCCGATGTGTCGCCTACCCTGTTCCAGTTAGGGCAGTATTTCCACCAACAATCAATCGGTCCTGGTCAACTGGAGGCTAAGCACGGAATGAGGCTAGGGAGTCACATCGGCCCTTTGGCGCAAGGCTTTGGCAAGGGGACGTGACACGCTATTCTACCATGAGGGTTGTTCCCCATCTTGAAGGGATGTGTTTATGGTGAAGGGAAAACGCGGGTCAATAAGGCCGTATGCAAACTTCCTTCTCATTTTGAGCATGGTGTCCGCCCAAAGCACCGCGGGACGGGCCGCAGCGCACCAGGATTTCAAGACGACTTGCCGTGTTTCCCTCACCCTCGAGCGCCAGGCATTAGAGCAGGCCCTGCAAGCATTGGTCACACAATGCGATGTACCGATAGTTGCTCAGAAAAAACGGATATCAACTGGCACCGCGCCGACGCGACTTGGTTCCGCAACGCGAAGTGGGGGGTGTTCACTCATTACCTCGCCGACGTGGCAAGCTGCACGACGCCACTGACGCTCGATGTCGAGGCGTGGAACCGGAGAGTCGAATCCTTCGACGTTCCGCGGTATGTCGAGCAACTGAAGGCAGTCGGCGCAGGATATAACTTCATCACACTCGGACAGAACTCGGGGTTCTACTGCTCACCCAACCAGACCTACGATGAGTTGGTGGGGGAGCAACCCAGCCGTCTGTCACGTCGTGACTTGGTGGGAGACCTCGCCGAGGCTTGCACGGCCGCCGGGATTCGGCAGATGGTCTACTTCACCAGTTCTGCTCCAGCGAATCATGCACTGGCCAGTGAGCGTCTCGGCTGCACGCCCAGGGACGAGCAGTTGGCCCGCAAGATGGGGCTGCATCCTGAGACGTATCAAGTGCAGTTGGACGTGGACGAGCGCCTGACGCGATTTCAGCGCAACTGGGAAGCAGTCATCCGCGAATGGTCTTCGCGTTGGGACAGCAAGGTTCACGGTTGGTGGATTGACGGGGCTTACGCGGCGGACGAGCTTTACCGCCACGAAGACCCACCCAACTTCCGCAGCTTCGCCGAGGCGATGAAGGCGGGCAACCCCGACAGTCTGGTGGCGTTCAATCCTGGGGTGAAGAACCCCATCATCAGCCACACGCCCTACGAGGATTTCACGGCGGGCGAGTTGAACGACCCCTCGATTGGCTGGTATGAATGGGGCAGAGGCTCAAATCCCTTCCGTCACTACGGACCAACCATCGCCGGAGCGCAGTACCATGTGCTCATCTTCTTCGGCGAGTTTTGGGGCCACGGCGAGCCGAGGTTCTCCCGCGATTTCGCCGTTGCCTATACCCGTCATGTCGTAGACCACGGCGGCGTCATTACGTGGGATGTGCCGATCACGCATGATGGAAGGATCCCGGAGACATATCTCGAAACGCTTAGACAGATCGGTGAGGCGGTAGCGTAGAACCTCAATGGGAGGCTGTTGTGCCGCTGCTCCCTTTCACTGCGTGGCCTACCCCCTACCATGTCGAGCAGAGCTTAGGACATGCCAAAGAAACCTAACATCGTCCTATGCACTTGCGACCAACTGCGCGCGTTCGAGGTGGGTTGTTACGGGAACGAAGTGATCCGCACGCCGAACGTCGACCGATTGGCCGAGGAGGGAGTTCGATTTGAGACAGCCATCACGAACTTCCCTGTCTGCATGGCAGCGAGGTCGGTGCTCATATCGGGTCAGTACAACCGTTCCTGCACCGGTGGTGTGTCGAATGTTCACTATCCTTCCCGTCCCGGCGACGTGAACATGCCCGAATATCCTGACTTCGGGCGTCCCCACCTGAAGCTCCCGACGTTGCCTGAGGTTCTGCACGAGTTCGGATACTACAATGCCGCCATCGGCAAATGGCACATCCACTCGTGGCCGGACGAAGTGGGGTTTGACTACTATCTCATTCCTCGGGTGCATCATTGCCACAGCGGTCAGAGCTTCACCGAGAACGGGGGCCCGGAGTTTGTTCCTGCGGGGTGGAGTGTAGACTTCGAAGCCGAACAGGTCGAGCAGCTTGTGCGGGAACGGAAGGAGAGTGATCAGCCGTTCTTCCTTTACTACAACATCTCTCCGCCTCATTGTCCGGTCGCCGACGCTCCGGAGGAATACCTCACGATGTACTCTCCGGACGAAGTACCGATTCGACCGAACGTGGACCTGACCGTGCCCCTGAAAAACCAGGACTACTGGTTCAAAGTCTACCGATGGGATTTCCGCTACTACAACCTTCACCTGCCCTACACGGAACAGTTGCCGGAGGGCTACAGCCTGCGCCATCTGATTGCCGAGTACTGCGGTGTGACGACCTGGATGGACGAGGCTGTCGGGAGGATGTTAAGGGCGCTCGATCGCGCGGGATTGTCTGACAACACCATCGTCGTCTTCACCTCCGACCACGGCGACAACCTCGGAAGCCATGGGCTGGTGCAGAAAGGCGGCCCCACCGAAGAATCTATCCGTGTTCCGATGGTCCTGCGTTGGCCTCAGCTTGCGGGTGCGCCAGACGTCGTTCAGGAACCAGTCATCAGTCTCGTCGATCTCATGCCGACTTTGGTTGATCTCGTGGGGGGTGAGATACCGGATCATTGTCACGGTCACAGTTTCGCACCGGTTCTTCGCGGCGATCGGGGAACCTCCAGCGAGGATCACGCCTTTGTGGAAACCGCCAATGGAGTGGGCCTGCGCACGCCAACTCACCTTTACGCCCTGAATTGGGAGGGGCCAGCCCGCATCCTCAATGAAACTCCGACCTGCTTCTACGACATGACTCATGACCCGTACCAACTGAACAACATGGCTGGCACGGGTGAGCAACGCGGAATCGCGGAGGTGCTTGACCGCCGACTTCGACTCTGGCATGAGGAAACACCGTGGAGGGAGGCCTCATGAGAGCGCCGGCTCTGCTCGAGAAAACACCTCTCTTCGAGGCGCGGTCGGGAGGCTACCACCTCCATCGCATTCCCGGGCTGCTCGTGACCCATCGCGGTGTCGTGCTCGTAACGTCCGAAGCCAGGTACGGAGTTGGGGGCGACTATGACTGTATTGATGTCCTTATGAGACGCAGCCTCGATGGAGGTCTTGCCTGGGAGCCGCCCAGGAAACTGGTCGACTACCGACAGTACGGAGTTGGGCCTGCGAACAACTGCGTCTTGGTCAGCGACCGAAACGACGGCTCGGTACACGTCCTGTATTGCTTTGACTACGCCCGAGTATTCACGATGTGCAGCCGGGATGACGGGGAGACTTTTACAGACCCGGTGGAAATCACTCCCATCGTGGAAAGGCTCCGAAAGGACTATCCGTGGCAAGTCATCGCTACCGGCCCGGGACACGGGACGCAACTGCGTAACGGCCGACTGATTGTCCCGTTGTGGATGTCGGAAGGAACCGGCACCGAGTTCGGTCCGAGCAGACGTGGCCATCGCCCGTCAGCGGTCAGTCTCCTCTATAGCGACGACCATGGCGCAACCTGGCAATGTGGAGAGATCATCTGCCGCAATGGGCAGGGGAGCATTGTGAATCCCAGCGAGACGCTTTGCGTTGAGTTGACCGACGGTCAGGTGCTATTCAACCTCCGTAACGAATCGGAAGAGCATCGTCGTCTCGTGTCCCTCAGCCCCGACGGCGTATCGAACTGGTCGGACCCTCGCTTCGAGGAAGCCCTGCTGGAACCGATCTGTATGGCAAGCCTGATCCGGTACAACTGGCCCAACGGGACGGAGCCAGGCAGGGTTCTTTTCGCCAATCCCGATAATCTGGACAACACAATGGCTGGCAGGGCCTGTGCCCGTAAACGACTGACCGTAAAGCTGAGCTATGACGATTGCCGGACTTGGCCGGTGTCCAAGGTTCTTGACAAAGGTCCTTCCGGGTATTCGGATCTCGCCGTTATGCCGAACGGGGACGTGCTCTGCCTGTATGAGGGTGGGACCATCGAACCTGCCGGAGATACACGGAACCTGACGTTGGCTCGGTTCAACCTTGCATGGCTTGAAACGTGTTGACAAAGCCACGGGTGGATTAGCATCCACCCCTACCGTAGACCGTGATCCGTGTGGAGTCGTAGGGGTTGATGCTAATCGACCTGCCGGAACGCCGGTACGAGATGGCTTTTTCAACACGCTCTTATGGAGGAGGATGCAACCAGTGAACTCTCGTGAAAGAATGCTCACCGCCTTGAACAATGGCCGCCCGGACCACCTGCCTTGCCAGGTGCATGGCTGGATGGCCTATTACCTGAACCACTACCTCGGCGGGATGGATTGGTACGAAGCCAACGAGGAGTTGGGATTCGACCACGCAATCTACGTCTCACCGACCTATTGCTACGATGACAAAGACCTCGCCAACTGGCGGGTAGAGCGAGTGGACCTCGGCGCGGAGGCAAGCGGCAACCACTGCTGGAAAGAGACCATCGCGACTCCAAAGGGAACACTCCATCAAGCCGGCGACTATAGCGAAATCACGGGATGGGAAACTGAGCCGCTGGTGAAAGGTGAGCGCGACTTCGAGTTGTGGAACGAGTTTCTTCCCATGCCGGTGTCCGCCGACCTCAGCCAGCTTCACGCGACTCGCGAGAAGCTGGACGACCGGGGCATCCTCCGCAGCCATCCTTTCAGCGCGGGGCAGGGAAGCCCGTGGCAATCCTTCTGCATTCTCACAGGAACACAGGAAGCCATCATGATGGCCCTCGATCTCCCGGACTTTGTGCATCACGCGCTGGACTGCATTCTCCAGAAGACGCTGAAGGTTACCGAGATGTGGGAGGGCACTCCTGCCGACATGGTCGAGACCGGCGGCGGCGCGGGTTCCTGCACCGTCATCAGCCCGAAGATGTTCCGCGAGTTCTGCGTTCCTTACGATAGGAAACAACACGAAGCGCTCCACGCGGTGGGCGTGAAGGTCGTCTATCACCTCTGCGGAGGAGTGATGCAGATGCTCGATCTCGTGGCGGAGAACGGCGCGGACGGACTGGAAACCATGACTCCACCGTCAATGGGCGGCGACTGCAATCTGCGTGAAGCTTCTCGACGTGTGGGCGGCAGGCTCTTCTTCATCGGCGGCTTCGATCAAAACGCCGGATTCGAAAATGGTACGCCCGAACGAGCGCGGCAACTCGTTTACGAGTGCTTCGAGGCGACCAAAGACCACGCCGGCTACATCATTGCTCCTTCCGATCACTTCTTCCACGGGGACCCGGCGAATCTACGGGCCTTCGGGGACGCGTGCAGAGAGTGCTGCTACTGAGAAGAGGACATTTTGGGAGGCGCTGCCTCGCATCAGGCAGAGCGC
>JACQGJ010000300.1 GCA_016199605.1 Armatimonadota bacterium
CCACCGGAATGGATGAGGCAAGTTGAACAACCCGACATGCGTCGGGAGAAAAGTACCCTCTGATTGCGTGAGTCAGGCGGCTCTGGTTAGCCCTCGGACTCCGGCGGCAAGAAGGGACTCAGCCACCGAAAGGCTCACTCGGGTCGGTGCGCTTTTTGGCGAGGTGCCGTGGTCATGTCAGATCTCCACACCTTGACCCGAGCAGACGCGGCTCGGGGTCGTCAATCCATCCGGCGGGACGTTGGCCCGTCCCCTGGCGGCCCCGGTCGCCCAAGTCCGCTCGCGCTTCTTCCGCCAGGGCGAGCAGCCGTTCCACGACCTCCGGGTGTTCTCCGGCCACTTCCATCGTCTCTCCGAGATCGTTGCGGACGTCAAAGAGTGTGGGTTCACTGGCCGCGACCTCTCCCCCGAGGTTGACCTGCTTGTCCTCCAATGGAAGGTAGAGCTTCCACTGTCCCGCGCGCACGGCCTGCAACTGGTCCATGAAATAATAGAAGAACCCCGTCACATCATAAGGAGAACGCGCGGCTGAGTCGCCGAAGAGGAGAGGGCCGAGGTCGTGGCCGTCAATGATTCGATCATCGGGCGGTGGGATGCCTGCGAGACGGGCAAACGAGGGGAGCCAATCCATGGTGGTCGCGACCTCGTCGCAGACGACGCCTGCCGGGATATGGCCCGGCCAACGCACAACGCACGGCATCCGCATCGCCCCTTCGGAAGTATCGTAGCCCCGGCCCTTCAGTGGAGCGTTCCTGCCCTGGTGCGGGTTCTGCGGGATGGCGCCGTTGTCCGAGGTCCACACGATAAGGGTGTTGCCATCGAGACCGAGGCGGTCGAGTGTGGCCAGGATTTCGCCCGTTGACCAATCCATCTCCTCAATGCTGTCGCCATAAGGACCGTTGGCCGACTTGCCCTGGAACGCGGGACTGGCAAATGGGCGGTCCGTGCTGCCCGGCATGGCGTGAGGCAGGTAGATGAAGAAGGGCCGGTCGCGGTTTCCGGCGATGAACCGGAGGGTCTCCTCCGTGTAACGCTGTGTCAGGTAGTCCCGGTCCACGGGCGCCTCGATGACCTCCTCGCCCAGCATCAGTGGGAGCGGCGGGAAGTCGGGGAGAGTTGGGCTGGTATCCATGTCATCGCTGTAGGGGATGCCGAAGTAATGGTCGAAACCGTGCCTCGTCGGCAGGAAGGGCGGCTGATCTCCCAGATGCCACTTGCCGATACAGGCGGTGGCATATCCCGCCGACTTGAGCAACCTGGCGATGGTGACTTCGCAGGGATGAAGCCCTTTGCGGTCGCACGGCAGCAGCACGGCGCGGCCGGAGCCGCTGACGTGCATGCCAACCCGACGGGGATAGCAACCGGTCATCAGACTCGCGCGCGACGGAGTGCAGACCCCGCTGGTGCTGTAGAAGCTGGTGAACCGAATGCCCTCAGCGGCCGTGCGATCCACGTGCGGGGTGCGGTGAACCGTCGAGCCGTAACAGCCGAAGTCGCCATAGCCGAGGTTGTCGGCGAAGATGAGTATGAAGTTCGGTCGAGCTTTATCCATACGTGCTCCTTCGCGAACAGATGTCGAGTGACGCGTGTCGGGTGACGAGTGACGCGCGGCTCCCGACTCTCGCAATAAGTAATTCCACGAGGCGAAACATTGTAAGGGCCCACCACGCCGGGAACCAATGTAAAGCAACCGGCACCGACGAAGTAGGGATCACACAGAGCTTTGATACCGACGGAGAACTCCTCGTTCACCTCCACCGCGGAAGGCGCTACGACGTAGAATTCTGTGACGATCATAAGAGAGGTCTCCTCCGATTCGTGATGCCGCTTGCCACTTACCACGCACGTTTCCGCTCGCGGTGTTATTGCGCTTCCCAGGTCGCGCTGTCGGAGTGGCCGCTGATCTTCTCACTGGCGGTGACAGTCCACTGTCCTTTTTTCGCGGCGACCGGCCATTCCATTGCGAAAACATAGACGCCCTGTTCAACGACACGGACACCGGAGAGGTCCTCCCGCACCTTTCCTTCCGGGTCGGTGATTGTGAGGTCAAACGGGAGGGTCGCGTGGGTCGGTTGTCCATCCCGCCCCAGAAGCCGGACTGCCAGCATGAACTTCCTTCGTGGAGTCGCCGGACCTGAGACGCTGACCTCAACGTTCGCTGGTGGCTCTTTCAGAAGCGCCAGCGCGCGACCCCAGCGGTCCGGGCAGGAGACTTCAAAGGACAGAAGTCCTTCAGCGACTTTGAACGGTATCTTCTCACCGGTGACGATGTCTGCCAGGGCGTAGCTCCCTTCATCGGCATCACCGCACGCGACGACTCTCGTTCTTGCCTCTTTCTTATTGTGGTTCGCCACCATGAAAAGACGCTGATGATCGCGCTTGGCAACGAAAGTGATGGCGCTGAACTCGCCGTCGTCCGGCCGGGAAACCAATTGCGCTCGTTGGCTCAATCGGTCTTGAAGCAACTGTAACCAGGGCTGACCCGCCGCAGCTTTCAGACCCGCGAGCGGGAGGCCCAGAACGAATGCTTCACCTCTGCCCACCGCGCAGCGGACACAAGCGGCGGCCTTGTCAGGGAAGCTGAACAGAACTTCGGCTCCAGGTTTGGGCGTCAGCGCATTGCCTATGCTCCACTCCGCCGGTTTGCTCATGCGTGTTTCTGAATAGTCGGTCTGGACAGTGCGCGCCTCACCAACAGCGACGGGCAGAAGCTCGTACAGGGTGCCGGTAGCCGCTGCTTTCTCATTGGAGCGTGCGGAATCCGTGCAAAGCAGGAGTGTCCCTCCGCCCTCCGCGAAACGGCGGATTTCGCGGAGCGTGCGTTCTTCCACCTCACGCGCGTAAGCAACCACGAGGAGATCGTAGTCGCGCAGTGCTCCCCGGCGTATCTGTTCGTCGAAGAGAATATCCACCTGCCCGAACATGCGCCGCAGGAGATCAAACTCCAATTGAACGCCGTAGGTCAGATCGAGGTACTGAGCTGAGGTCCCGGTCATTTTGAGATAGTCAGGGTTGAACTCTTTGCTCATGGACGTTAACACGTAGGCCGTCTGAGGGTAGAGCATTGCGACCCGCGCCCGGCTGCGATCGTAATGGTTCAGCGTCCGGCCGAGGCGGGCGGCGTCCGCGGTTGTCTTCTTCGCAATGGCGGCAAAGCGCTTGTTCTGACGGCCATGCTCCTCGAAGCTGGCGGTACCGTAGTAGAAGACTGAGAATTCTCGAGCGCCGCCGGAGAGCGCTGCGAAGACCTGCTCGGGGAAGTCCTCGTAGTAGACATTGGCGAGTTGACCTCCGGTAAAGGCGGGTCTCGCCAGCCGCCCGAAGTCGGTCCCCGACCAGACAACCGCCATGGAGCTGAGCGACTTCTGGTAGAGCTTCGGTTCGCCGTAATGGTACTCATCCGGGCCAGTGACCCCCAGTGCTGAGGCGGTCATGGGAACATCAATCATGCAGGAGGAATGGCCGGAGAAGGAGTTGGGGGTAAGAATGCTGTCATACATCCACGAAGGATTGCAGGCTTCACTCATGGCGCGGCCGAACCAGCAGAAGTCGGCGGCGATTTTGAACCGGTAGTTCAGAAAGTCGTAGAATCCCGGTTGCGTGGCGTTGGCGGGGGCTTTCATTCCGGCGAGGGCTTCAAAGCCCTTCTGCACTGCCTCCGTGAGAGGAAACGTCGTTGCGGCGAACTCATCGTTCACGTTGTAGCCGTCGGTTAGCGGCATTCGCCCAAACACCTTGTCACCAAACACCTGCATCCAGTGAGACCCCCAGGGCAGGAACTGCTTCCCGGGGAGATTTGGTTCTGGCGCGGGAGGTGTCGGACTGTCGGGGTCTTTGCTGGGTTGCCGGGTCATGACCTCCAGGTTGAGCGGATACCAGACCGGGCGAAACCGGAGACCGGCTTCCTCCATCCACGAGACAAACCGCGCTTCGTTGAAGAAGCGATAGGAGTTCCGGTAACCTGCGTAGGTAATCCCGCCGATGGTTTTCAACTGCGTGAAGCCGATGGAGGTCAAGTCTCTGGCGATGCGCTTCGAGTCGGACTCACCGCAATAAGCAGGCTCTATATACACGCCAAAGTTGAACTCGTCCGGTGAGATCAACGGCAGAGCCACCCAGAACCGATCACGGGCGGAATCCACTAAAGAGCCGTCCTTGTTCAGGTCCACACGAAGAACATACTCTCCGCGGTCCAGGTACGGAAGGCTCACGAGGATCTCCTGCGATGCGTCCGTGATCGTGTAGGCGCCAGCAGGCACGGTTGTCTTACCATCAGCCGACTCGATGAGTACCGTTGCTTCGTAGGGGAAAGCAGCTTTCCCCTTCACCGGAGAGGGAAGACGAATCTTACCGTCCGGTCTGAAGATTTCGCCCAGATTGTCCAGGCCGATATTGATGGAAAGAAAGGCCGGCCTATGCGGTTTGGCTTCCGGCGCAACCGGCGTCTTCGCCGGAGTGGGCACTTTCTTGCCGGTCACGTATTCAACGAGGTTGTCCCAAAGCAAAGGATAGTAGGGTGAATAGAGAACACTCTCCTTCAGGTTCGATACCGGTATGACCGTGACACCTTGGCCGCACAGGACGTTGATGTCGACCACAATTCCTTTCCCACTTCTCTTCTCCGTGAGGAACGGCACGGGGGTCTCGCCGGATTTCTCGGGATCACGCGACGCAGCGAGAACTCGCGCCTCCGGCTGCAGTCTCGCGAGGGCATTGAAGATAAAGACTGTGAGTTGATCTGCCGGGAGGCCCTTGAATACCGGACAGGACGTATCGACGACCTCGATCCTGCGCCAACTCTCCTCGCCGAAAGAGGCTTCCACGGGTAGCAGATCCTTGAGCGGCGTGTTCATCCAGTTCCAGGTGGTGAACTTCGGCGAGTAGGTTTGCACCCCGGTCATCCACGCGGTGATCAACCCCCCGCCCTCTCGGACGTAGCGCGCCAGGTCATCGACCTGCTCGGGCGTGAAGGCTGTGGGGGAGACGTTCGCGAGCACTACCAGACTGAACTTCTGCAGGTCCTGATACTTGCGCGCCCAATCGATCATCGGGCCGTTCCAGGCGCCGGTGCGAATCTGTACGTTGTCCTCACCAAAGGCTCGATCGAGTTGCACGCGCGCCTCCAGCAGCGCATCGTAGCCCTGGCCCGAGTCGTGGCATCCGATCAGAACTTGTGGCGGGCCCGACTTCTCCGAGACAACCTCTTTCGGTGGAACGTACTGCGCGAACCAGACTTCCATGAATCGGTCGGGGTTGTGAAAACTGCCGACCGTTGGCGAAAGTGAACTGAAGACCCGCTCCCCAATCTGGCGCGTGCGGCCCAAGTTCATAGTCCACATCGTGCCAGCTTCCGGCTTTTGCCGCCCCAACTCCGCAAACGAGATCGCGGACTCGGAGGTCCAGCCCTTCTTGCCGATGACGGAAGCAACATGCCACTTGGGACTCCATGAAAGGTCATTCTCGACGGCGCCCGGCGCCGAGGCATGGCACTTCGCGTTGAACTTCGAACCTGCCGGATTCCATCCCAACTGAACGTAGTCGTTGCCATCGCCTGCGGGGTTGATGAACCATTCCAGAACCTCGCCCTGCCAGACGGCTGGGCCATTCACCGGCCCCTTTTCCGCCTTGATCTTTGCGGGTTCCGGCTCGTCAAGCCAGAAGGCGACGTACAAGTTCTTGTCGTCGTAGCACATCGCCACCTGTCCGCCGACCCGCAACGGCTTGCGCATGATTTCCTGCAGCGGTCGTTTGTCCGCCTGGCTCCAGGACTCGTCCTGCGTCTTACCGTCAATCACCGGGGATGCCCCGGCGCGCTTGAGGACCAGGGGTGCGGCCAATGCCCCTTCGGGGACGAGCAACACGCACAAACTTAGAAATGCAAACAGCCTGAACAATGTCTTCATCTTCACACTCGCGCTGGTTGAGATTCAACGATGCCGCAATCATATCCGTCGCTATGGGATCGCGCAATGTCATCCCGGAGGCCGGGTGTAAGGAAGGTCCAAGGCCGTTCCTTCGGGACGCTCACTCATGGCGCTCTTCCCTTTCCCTGTCACTCCCCACGATGGGCGACGGCGGCCCTGGAGTGAGGGTGTCTCGGAGTTTCAGTGCTTTCCCGTCGGCCCCGCTGGCCGAATTCGCAGCACGACCACGCTCTCGGCTGGCACTTCCCAA
>JACQGJ010000293.1 GCA_016199605.1 Armatimonadota bacterium
CATCCTGTCACCCCCTTCTCTGTTGCCCGATCCGGCCACAACAGCGGACACCACGCCGAGAAATGCCAAGACCGCGATGGCCGGTCCTTGATGCCATCCTGACCACACCCTTTTCGCTACGCTGATGTGTTTTAGCATTGGGGACTCCTTAGGTTCACCGGTGGAATCCGGCTCGATAAGAAA
Source organism: Armatimonadota bacterium (assembly GCA_016199605.1). Taxonomy (GTDB): domain Bacteria; phylum Armatimonadota; class Abditibacteriia; order CG2-30-59-28; family CG2-30-59-28; genus JACQGJ01. Next base: position 184 of record JACQGJ010000293.1, read on the forward strand.
CCTGACCAGTTGTGATATGTGACCTGCCCAAAGATCAGGGACAAGAACTGCCGCCTCAATAGAAGCGACCCCTGGCCGTGGTGGTGATGGTGAACTCCATCGCCCAGAGCTTGTCACGTCTGAAGGTGTATCTGGCCATATAGCGCCACTTTTGTAGCCCATACTGATACACGAACGTGTAAATCCACACCTTGTGTTGCACCCTGTAGCCCCATTTTTCGCACCGACTCTCCGTGGGCAGACCCAGCTTCTTCCGCACTCGTGAAGTGGTATCCCCGATGGCAACACCTCGACCTGTCTGTAGCAGTAGACGCACGCGTGGAAGAGTCTTCCTGTAACGCGTCAATTCCCCGCTCCCCCCGCCGCCATCAAACCCGGCGAACTGCAAATCTGTGGTCAGGATGAGCCGGGGTTTGGCTGCATTGCCACCGCCAAACAGGCAGTATCCGCTGCTGGAGTCGAACTGGCCTATCAGAGGTGCTTCCCTCAGATGATGACCGGCCAAAACACAGTCCACAAACTTGGGGGGAATACTCGATCTGCGAATCGGCTTGGCAAAGCACAATGAGGCGGGTAAGGCTAAAGCGACTGACGCCACTGCCGTTGATTGAAATCGTGTCATCGGAACTCGACCCACCTTCGGGTTGGTGATATGCAAGAAATGATGGCTGGATTGTAGACCCTCGACATATCTCCGTCAACGATGTGGGATACGATGTCCATCACCTAACTCCTCGCTCTCTCCCCCTCCGTTTTCAGCGGGACTCCGCAGTCGCCGGCCACAGCCAATCCTCACCCAACAGATCGTGTCGCCCCCACTGCAGGAGGGCCAGGACGATCCGCCCCCGGTGGTGGATCTCGTGGTCGGTGTAATAGCCGACCCGGTCGCGTCCGACCCACTGGTTCTCCCCAAGCGCGAAAACACGGTTCATGCTCTCGCCGTCGTTCGCCTCGAAGAACCGCACGAGCCGATCCCGCGAAGCTGCCAGTCCTTGCAGCAACAACGCCCGATTCTCCGAATAGGGCGGCGGCCATGCCCACTCGCCGCCATCCTTCATTACGTGTGTCATCCACCAGTCGGCACCGCCTGCGATGTGGACGAAGTGCCACCGCAGAGACATCTCCTCACCCTCCGGTGTCCTCTCCAGCAGGTCGTCGGGCATCTGCTGCACCAGCTCAATCGTCCTGTTGCGGACCGCCGCGAAGTGGTCGAGAATCCATCGGTCTGCATTGTTCAAGATTGGTTCACCTGCACTTCGCCCGGGAGTGACCCGAGCCAGAACTCCCATCACGGTAGACTCCTCTCGCGTCCTTCAACGGTTGAGGCGATGACAACACCGGTGGGGCACACACGCATTGCGATCTCTTCTTCATTTCACGCGCTGGTACTGAAGGATGCAAGACGAACGCCTCTGTGGCAAACTGATTTGTAGACCCGATTCCATCAGGTCCTTGCCAATCGCTTCAACGGGGTCGGGCTTGTCGAAGTCTTTGAGGCAGTAAGTCGCTTCCGGTCTAAGTCCGCGCAGTCTAAAGCGTGCGGTCTCATTGGGACTTTCGTCGCGCCGGAAGGCCTGCACAATCCCCTCCCCCATCTCCGGACGATCAAACTGCCAGGCAGCCCAAACATCGAGCGCCAGACTATACGGGGTCAGCGGGTAGAAATCGCCCAGCAAGTACTTCTCGACCCGGTGGAACTCGGCCATCATCTTCTTGAGTAACGCGTAATCGTGCTCCGGCTTGCGTGTATCCATGCCGACGCGCGAGGCTGGGAAAATACAACTGCGGTACCAATAGACGTCGGCGGGATACATGCCCGAACCGTAGTAAGGCATCCAGGGCGCGATGCCCATCGTTTGCGCTTGCTGGACCTCGGCCGGGGAGAAGCAGTCACTGCGCAGCAGCGGCACTGAGCGTCGCAGCGTCTCGAGATCATTGCGTCGGCCACCACTGGCGCAACTGTCGATGAAAAGATCCGGATGGCGGCGAAGGATCTCATCCCACAGGGCCAGATGACCCTCCACATGCCGCATTTCGGTGACGCCCTGACGGTCTGGCGCCTCCGCGGTGCGCCAGCAAGTGAGGGGATCCATATTGAAGTCCTCGCGATAGACATCAATGGACTGACTCGTGAGGAGCCCGCTGATCTTCTCGACGGCCCACTTCCAGGTCTCAGGGTTGCCGAGATTCAACAGCCAACCACCGTCGCCCTTCAGGATCCAGTCGGGATGATTGACCGCCAACCATGAGCCGTCCGTCACGCGTTCCGGCTCGAACCAGAGCACAAACTTCGTGCCCTTCTCGTGGAGGTGATCCGAGATCTCGCGTATCCCGTGCGGGAAGCGTTGCGCGTCAATCTCCCACGTGCCGGTCTGAGGCCAGCCTCCGCCTGGATGCGGATACCAACCTGCATCAATGAAGTAGTAGTCGAGTTTGATGCCTTCGCGCTCGAAGCCTTTGATGATCGCCATCTCCTCTTCGGCGCTTGGATTCAGGTCGATACTCCAGCAGGACCCATAATGGGTCGAGACCAGCTTGCCGCCCGGTCGTGGCAGGTTGTGGGCGACCATCCAGCGCCGCCAGACGTTCTGCGCGCGGACCCAGTCGCCGCCTTTCCAGAACTGCAGCGCCACCAGCGGCGAACGTGCCTCTTCTCCGGGGAACAGCTTGAAGTGCGTCAACTCCTGCCCACCGGTCACATGCACCGCGTTGGTGTCCTCGCGGACGAAGTTGGCTGTCCATTGCCCCGGCCAGCCAAACGCGAGGATCACTCCCTGCCCCGGCCATTCGAGGTTGAAGTAGCACAGGTCGCTGTTGGTTGGTCGGCCGCCCGCCGCGGAGATGCGTTTCTGAGCCTTCTGCCCGAGGACGGTCTCCAGTGGCTGGTAGTCGTTTGGCTGGCAGGGACTACCGACGGCGTGGTGCAGCAGGAACTCACCGTTCTCACCGCGCTCAAAGCGCGTATCGAGCGCCTGGAGGTTCTCCAGAATCGGTGTGTCTTGCTTGCCCCTGTTCTTGAAATAGAGGGTCCATTCCACTGTTGGGAACTTCAGGTACTCGACCGAGACGCAGCGCACTTCCAGCATGGTCTTCTGGTCGGTCCATCTGGTTGTGCGCTGCACGCGATGCTGGTCGAGTTTTTTCGTTTCGTCGCTCCGTCTCCAGGTAGCCAGCAGCGCGCTTGACGGTTGCCCGCCGTAGACGAAACTGAACGGCAAGTTGTTCTCGACTTTGGTCTCGATGAGATTGCGCTTCACCCACTGCCTTCTCATGTTCAGGTCGTTTGCTGAGACCACTTCTGCCTGTCCCCTCATACTGCTCACCCCCAGAAGAACGGTTATCAACAAAACACTTCGACTTCGCCGTGCCTTCACGGACTCACCTCCCAGTCGCATGTCAGAGGGTTCTACGAGTGGCAAGTCTGACTTTCTTGTAGAGGCCTCCGGGACCACTGTAGTTGAGGAGGCGAACAATAACAACGTTCTTCTGGCCGGGCTTGGCCAAGGCGGTGATGTCCCAGATCGCTCCCTTGAAAGCTGACGGCAAGTCCTCCACCCGCGTCCCCTGCCTTCCGCCATTCACGTACACCCCGGCTCCGTACTCTGGATGTAGGGTAATTCCACCGAAAACCAGGAAGATCGGCTTGCCGCTAAGAGATGCAGGAACCTCGAACTCGCAGCGGTACCAGGCATGGCCGTTGAACCGGTAACCGTGATTCTCGAAGTAGTCGTCGGTCTCAATCAAGTCCCAGTTCTTCCAGTTCCATCCGTTAAGCTCCCAAGTGACCTGCGCGAAAGGGTTGGGATAGACGCCGAGGCCTTCGGTGTCGGCGCAGAACCGCCATTTCTTCGGTAGATCAAAGAGGAATTCGTATCGTTTATCGAGCGGACCGAAGGTCTCCTCGTCGCCGTAACCGGGCTGCTCTGAGGCCTTGGGAGGGAGAGGCTCCGACAGGGCCCCCCGATCGTCCCGTTTGAAGTCCATCCGGTGAAGCTTCTTAGCGTTCGCGAGCGCGCGGCGGTAGTCGTCATTCACCGTAGCGTTCGGGCCAAACAGGACTTGTGCCTTGCCGGCCTTGGGGAAGAAGACGGCCTTTTCGTTCCACAACCAGGCGTATTTGTCGGCGTTGAGCAGCGCATAGTACAGGGAGTGCTCCAGTTCCGCGGGGGTGAACTGGTTGTCATAGTAGGGGGGCGTCTGACTCCAGGGATAAGTCCCCCACCCTCGGCCATCGATCCAGGTGGCAAAGGCGAGGCGCGTATGTTTCCTGAACGCCAGGGGAACCGCCGAACGCTGAAGACTTCTGCGGTAGGATACGGCGCGGTAGTCCTTGAACCTGCGGTCGAGAGTAGCGTGATACAGGGGGCCGCCATCTACGAGCGTTGCGCCCGAGTGATCGGGCATTCCTTCGAGCATACCATCCAAGAACGGCGACACCAATCCGTAGCTCGCATTGGCCAGCGGAGGGAGGTTTGGGTCCGGATCTCCGGACCAGTTAAGGCTATCGTAGGCGAGTTGCTGAGAGCCCTGGTAGTTGATGATCGTGATGTTGGGGAACTCCTTGCAGACCGCTGTCATCAACTCCCTGCCGCGCTGGCGCCATTTCTTGACGCACTCCTCGAAGCTTGGAAAGTCGCCTGCGCTGTGGGCCTTCAGGAACCGGTAGTTCCAGGGCTGGGGGGCATTCCATTGCTCCACGTCCATCATGAATCCCTTGAGCCCTGCCTCCCTGCAGATACGAGCAGCCAGCGCCCAGTTTGATACCGCAACAGAGAACTCCGCCTCGTTGAACCAGTCCGGTGAGGTAAGCTGCTCCACGTGCTTTTCTGGGTCGTAACCCCAGCTCTCATCGCGAAAGACCAGCGGGTCCAGGCTCATTCCCATGAGCAGAAAGTTGTCAGTGAAGCGTGTGAACCGGGTCGCACGGAGGTCGTCCACGATGTGGCGAAGCTCCTCATACGTGAACCGGCGGGTGCTGAACAACAGTCCATTAGCCAGAGGTGCGGCCCTGCCGTCCTTTCGGAGGTCTGCATCCACGCAGATGCCGTCGAGCGGCCATTCCTCCATCTCCCGAATGTTCTTCCGGATGTAGGCAGAATTCGGAGAATCGAGCCCCCATTTGATGAGCTTCTTCCCGGGTCCGATGGCCGGCCCCATCGGCGGTCTGCGGTTCTGCTTCGGCTTGGCTGGAGCTGCCGCGATGAGTGTAATGAGGAGCGCACTGACCAATACCGTCAGCGAAGCCTCCTTGCATTGAACAGGGCGACTTCTGTCCATTTGTCTCCTCCGTTTCTTCTTCATCCCTCAGGCAAAGACGCCGAAATAGGCGATCACCGGCTTGCCGTCTTTCTCAGCCTGGCGCCATTCAGTGCCGTTCAAAGTCATGTAGCACTCCTGCGGATAGTGCTCCCAGGCGTCTACGGTCAAGGCAGGCGCATAGCAGGAGGCCGAGGGCGGGTCTCCCCACCTCACCGAGGAGGGCGGTTGCGCAGAGGGATCCATCTCCAACACCAGCCAATACCTGCCTGGACCGAGACAGATGGAATCCACGAAGGCAAACTGGTAATAGCCCTGAAACATGTGCGAACCCACTTGCTCGGGATTGTCCCATGGATCGAAGGCTGCAACTGCACCGGGCTCGATCGGCTCATCAGCGGGAACTCCGTTCTCGTCAGCCCGCAATGAGAGGCGCAGTGGTGCCCTGATCTCGGGGATGCGGTAGATGCAAAATTCGACTCGGCTGATCCTCGTCTCCTCCTCCAAAGTGAAGGACTGCGCCCCGGCGGAAATCTCCTCCTTGCCCGCTACGATTGTGCGGGCGCCGATGCACTCGCTTTCCACCAGGTCGCCGCTCATGAGCACCGGGCCGACAGCCGAGATATCGGGATGGTAGCCGGCGAGGGTTTCCATCGGTTCAGGATAGGGACCGTCTACCATGAGACTCATGATCTCAAGCGGATCGCCGTCGCCTGCCGATACGGCTATCTCGATCTCCGGGACAGTGATTTGACCGCTACCCGCCTCCGCACTTCCGAGAAGCTTGAGGCCCAACCGATTGGTCAGGAACTCGAAAGGTGGCGTTGTTGCCCTGAAGGTTACCGTGGTGTAGGGAGGTAGCTTCATCCCCTCCTGGATGTTGGTTCGGCCCTCCTCATGGAAGGTGCGAGCAATGCTTTCGGCGGGAATCGTCTTACCGTTGACCGAGATTTCTATTATGTCAGCCGGCAGGAGGTTCACGGCGTTGAGCCGAACCATGGCCTTTGTACTTCCGTCAAAGGTCTCCGCACAACGAAGGGTCCACTCGGCCTGCGCTCCCACAGAGCGGTCGAGTGTCATGACCCGATGACGATCAAGGAAGCCGGGGAACTGCGATATATCCCTGCAGCGCCAGTAGACGTAATGACGGTCTCCCCGTTCGAGGTTGTCCGGAAGACTCAGCCCGGTGAGGAAATGCAGCGCGCCGGGGTAGTTCTCTTTTCCATTGTTAGAGCCTGCACCATAGAGAGTCATTCCGCCCGACCAGTGGCTGTAGTAGTTGAAGGCGCTGATGCCGTCAGCTCCGGAGGTGTAGATGTTGCGCGCCGCCGCGCGGTAGGCCGGCTGCGTCATGTAGCCGAAGTAGTAGAGGTATGGGGAGATGCTGGGATGTACGGCGGGAAACAGATACACACTCTTCCTCCGAGTCATCTCCGCAAATTCTCCGTAGTCCGTGTTGAAAAGGGTGTTATCGAAGTGGCATGGGCACACGCTGTCCACGATTTCCTCTTCTATCCACGTCGGAACGTCTATCCCGAAGTCCAGGCACTCCTCGATAGTAGGGGCGACGATCACGCAGAAATCGAGCTTCCTGCCCTTCCTTGCACCCTCTTCATGCAGCATCGCGCGCACTCGCCGCATGAAGTCCGTCAGGAGGGGCATCTTGTCGCGCGACTCAGCGCGTTCGAAAACATAGGGGTAGCGAATATAGTTGAAGGTCAACCCATCTATATCGAACTTAGATGTTACCTCGTGCGCCAGATCGAACATCCAATCACGCACGCCCTGGTGCGTATAGTCCAACTGTCCCGGGTAGTCCTTCAGCCACCACTCCTGATGCTTCTGAATGAAGTCTCCCATGTGCATGTTGTAGTGGCCGCTGAGTCGGCCACCGCTATGGCAATCATTCATGCGGAACTTGACCAGGAGCTTCATGCCCAGTTCATGACAGCGCCTCGTGTAGACCTCAAAGGGCTCCACCCCCTGACTCCAAAGC